>JAUPVD010000048.1 GCA_030917225.1 Pseudomonadota bacterium | reverse complement strand
GGTCGAGACGGTCGACTTCCAGCCAGTTGCCGTCCGGATCGACCATCTTCCACCAGGCCAGGTTGTCGAGTGCGGTGCCCCACAGCACGGCCTTCTTGCCACCGGCGTTCATGGCCACGTTGCCGCCGACGCAGGAAGCCGACGCCGAGGTCGGGTCGACGGCAAAGACGCGGCCGGCCAACGCCGCCGCTTCCGCGACGCGTTCGGTGACGACGCCGGCGCCGGTGCGGATGGTGGCGTAGGTATCGGTGTGGCCGGGCAGCACCAGCTCCTCGACCGGGCCGATGTCGATCAGCTTCTCGGTGTTGATCACCGCCGACAGGTGCGTCAGCGGCACGGCGCCGCCGGTGTAGCCGGTACCGCCGCCACGCGGGATGATGGTCAGGCCGAGCTCGATGCAGTCCTTGACCAGCGCGGCGATCTCCTCCTCGGTGTCCGGATAGAGGACGACGAAGGGGTACTCGATGCGCCAGTCGGTGGCATCGGTGACGTGCGAAACGCGGGCCAGGCCGTCGAAGGCGATGTTGTCCTTGCGCGTATGCCTGGCCAGCACCTTGAGTGCTTTCTTGCGCAGCTTGGCAGTTTCCTCGAAACGGCGTTCGAAGATGTTCACGGCCAACTGGGCGGCATCGACCAGCTTCAACACTTTCGCATTGCCCTGCCGACGCTTGTCGACTTCGTTCAGGCGGTGGCGCAAGGCGTCGATCAATGCGCCGCGCCGATCATCGTTGGCCAGCAGGTCATCTTCCAGGTAGGGGTTGCGCTGCACGACCCAGATATCGCCCAGCACTTCATAGAGCATGCGTGCCGAACGGCCGGTCACGCGCTCGCTGCGCAGTTCGTCGAGGATCGCCCAGTTTTCCTGGCCGAGCAGGCGGATGACGATCTCGCGGTCGGAGAACGAGGTGTAGTTGTACGGAATTTCGCGCAGGCGGGCGTTCATGGGCTGTCTGAGTGGCGCTACAAAAGGGAAATTTTAACGTATCGCAATGCAACACGCAGAGATGAAATAGACCGTTGGGTGGCAGAAAGGTTTCTACTTTGAACCTGACGCACCTTGCCGAAGTGCTTGTACCTGCGTGAATTAATGCCTTGGCAGTAACTGCGTGCTGTAGTTTAATCAGTGTTCTACGGTGATTCTGCCGCTTTTGTCCTGTTTTCAGAACGCGCGACGCCTAATGTCAGAACAACAACGGCCGGCAAAGCTGCCGGGACTCAGGGAAGATTTGTTGCACCACGACCCCTTGCTGGGGTGCCTGGTGGAAATGACACGCCTGCACGGCCGGCCCGGAACCCGGGCGGCGCTGATTGCCGGCATCCCATTGGAAAATGGTCTTTTAACCCCCTCGCTTTTCCCCCGGTCCGCATCCCGAGCCGGTTTTTCCAGCAAAATCGTTCGCCGGCCAGTCGAAGAAATCGATGTTGCCCTGTTGCCCGCCATTCTGCTGTTGAAGAATGACGAAGCCTGCATTTTCCTGGGCTGGGAGCGCAAGGACGATGAGGGTTCCGAGAGCGATTCGATGGCCCGCCTTTTGTTTCCGGAGGCAGGCCAGGGCGAGGTCAGGCTGACGCGAGAGGAATTGCTGGCCCGATACTTGGGGATCGCCATTTTCTGCCGGCCTCGATTTTCCTTCGATGCACGCTCGCCAGAAGTGCGCAAGGTCAAGCTCCGGCACTGGTTTTGGGGAACGCTCGGCGAGCAGGCTGCGGTTTATCGCGATGTGATCGCAGCGGCACTGCTGGTCAATGTCTTTGCATTGGTCATGCCGCTGTTTTCCATGAACGTGTACGACCGGGTCGTACCGAACAATGCGGTTGATACCCTGTGGATGATGGCCATGGGCGTTCTGCTGGTGATCGGCATGGATTACGCCGTTCGTCTTCTGCGCGGTCACTTCATCGATCTTGCCGGGGCGCGCATCGATGTGCGTCTGTCGGCGATGATCATGGAACGTGTGCTCGGCATGCGCATGGAAGGCAAACCGGCATCGGTCGGTTCCTTTGCTTCCAACCTGCGGGCCTTTGAGTCGGTGCGCGATTTCATCGCCTCGGCAACGGTATCTGCGCTGATTGATTTCCCGTTCGCGCTGATTTTCATTGTCGCCATCCTGTGGATCTCGTGGCCGCTGGTGCTGATACCGCTCCTCGGCATCGCCATCGGCATCATCTACGCCTACGTCGTGCAGCACAAAATGCACGAGTTGTCGGAAACGACGTATCGGGCTTCGGCGATGCGTAACGCCGCGCTGATCGAAAGCCTGACGGCACTGGAGACGATCAAGACCCAGTGCGCCGAGGGGACGGTACAAAAAAAATGGGAGAACACCACCGCCTTTCTTGCCCGTGTGAATGCACAGACCCGGTTGTTGTCGGCAACTGCAATGAACGGTGCGTCGGCAATCCAGCAAGCCGTTAATGTGGCGTTGATCATTGGCGGGGTCTATCTGATACACCAGGGCATGCTCAGCATGGGCGGCTTGATTGCAGTCACCATGCTTGGCGGGCGAGCGATCACTCCGCTGGGCCAGGCCGTAGGTTTGCTCATGCAGTACCAGAATGCGCGTACCGCACTTGAATCGCTCGACAAATTGATGGCCAACCCGATCGAGCGGGGCGAGGAGGAGTCTTTCATCCACCGCCCGGAGCTGAACGGCGAGATCGAATTCCGCGATGTTTCCTTCTCCTATCCGAACCAGGCCGAGCCAGCGCTGAAAGGCGTTTCCTTCCACGTGAAGGCGGGCGAGCATGTGGTTGTGATCGGCCGTACCGGCTCTGGCAAAACAACATTGCAGAAGCTGATCCTTGGCCTCTATGCCCCCGCAGAAGGTGCGGTGCGTATTGATGGTATCGACTTGCGTCAGCTGGACCCGGCCGATCTGCGGCGCAATCTCGGTTTTGTCGGCCAGGATGCACTGCTGTTCTACGGCAGCTTGCGTGAGAACATCACGATCGGCGCCCCATACGCCGATGATTCGGCCGTCGTTGCTGCTGCAGAACTTGCCGGCTTGTCGCAATTCGTCAATCGGCATCCGCAGGGTTTCGACATGCTTATCGGCGAGCGCGGCGAATCCTTGTCCGGCGGCCAGCGCCAGGAAGTCGCCATCGCCCGCGCGGTGTTGATGGACCCACCTTTGCTGTTGCTCGACGAGCCGACGAGTGCGATGGATTTTTCCACGGAGCACCAGTTCAAGTTGCGCCTCAAGCGTTACGCCGCGCACAAGACGATGATCATCGTCACCCACCGTACCAGCCTGATCGAACTGGCTGACCGCATCATCGTCATGGACGATGGCTGCGTCGTTGCCGATGGTCCACGCGAGCAGGTGGTTGAAGCCCTGCAGTCCGGCAAGGTGGGGAGGGCGCAATGAGCGTAGTGAATCCGCGGCTGATCGCTGCCGGGCAAAAGCTGGTGACTTTGCTGGAGAAGGCGCGGATACCGCTGCAGCCGCATTTCGACCGCTGGCTGGCCAACATGGAGACGGTGGAGAAAGAGCGCGAACATCGGGGTTTTGAGGCTGATGCCGATTACGCCATCCTCCATCAGGAACCGCTGCGCGCGCGCGTGCTGCTGAAATCACTGGGTATCGCCTTTGCCATCTTCGTCATGTGGGCGGCAGTAAGCCAGGTCGATGAGGTGACGCGGGGCGAGGGAAAGGTCGTGCCGTCGCGGCAGATTCAGGTGCTGCAGAGCCTGGATGGCGGCTTTGTCTCGGAGATACTGGTGCGCGAGGGGGAAATCGTCCAGCCGGAACAGATGCTGCTGAAGATCGATGAAACGCGTTTCGTCTCTTCGGTGAAGGAAGCCCGCGTGCAGTATCTGGCGCAGGCCGCCAAGGCAGCGCGCCTGCGGGCGCTGACTGAGGGCAAAGCACTGGAAATGCCGGCCGAGGTATTGAAGGAAGACCCGAAGACTGCCGAAGAGGAGCGCCGGCTCTACGAATCCCGCCGTGAGGAGCTTGATGCCCAAGTAGGTATTGCCCGCCAGCAATTGGTGCAACGGCAGCAGGAGCTCAATGAACTACGCGCCAAATACGAAAATGCGGCGCGTGCCTACGAGCTGACCTCGAAGGAATTGACGGTCACCAAGCCGCTGATCAATTCCGGGGCTGTTTCCGAAGTCGAGTTGCTCCGTCTGGAGCGCGACGTTGCCCGTTATCGTGGCGACAAGGACATGGCTTCCGCACAGATTGGCCGGGTACAGGCCGCGATCAACGAGGCCAGCCGCAAGATTCAGGAGGTCGAACTGGCCTTTCGCAACGAGTCCGGCAAGGAGCTGGCCGAAACCATGGGCAAGCTGAACAGCCTTTCCGAAGGCGGTATCGGGCTTTCCGACAAGGTCAAGCGCTCGGTGCTGCGTTCGCCGGTAAAGGGTACCGTCAAGCGGCTTATGGTCAATACCGTGGGTGGCGTTATCCAGCCGGGCAAGGATGTCGTTGAAATCGTGCCGCTGGAAGACAACCTGTTGCTGGAGGCGCGCGTGCAGCCGCGCGACATCGCGTTCCTGCGGCCGGGCCAGAAGAGCGTGGTCAAGTTCACCGCCTACGATTTCTCGATCTACGGCGGCCTCGATGGGGTGCTCGAGCACATCGGTGCCGACACGGTGACTGACGAGAAGGGCAATGCCTTTTACATCGTTCGTGTGCGTACCAATAAATCGACCATTGGCGACAATTTTCCGATCATTCCGGGCATGATCGCCGAGGTGGATATCATCACCGGCGAGAAGAGTGTGCTCACTTACCTTCTCAAGCCCGTTCTCAGGGCAAAGGCAAGGGCGTTCAGCGAACGATAGCGGATGGGAGAACAATTATTCATCACGGGCGATGGCGGTTTGCGCGATCTTTGGCGAGAAGCTTTTCCTTCCGCCAGAGGGGCGCGGCCTGCCGACAAGCTGGATGAACGCGAGACCGGTCTGGTCTGGTTGCTGGTGCCGCCTGGAAAAGCGGCTGCGCGTCTGGTGGCCCCTATCCGCCGCCGTATTGGTTCTCGCCCGCTGATCATCCTGGCCGACGAGCCCGGCGAGGAGGATGCGCTTGCTGCACTGGGTGCGGGCGCGTCCGGCTACTGCAACGCGCATGCGGCCTCGGAAGTCCTGTTGCAAGTGGCAACCGTGGTTGAAAACGGCGGCCTCTGGGTCGGGCAGCGTTTGCTGCAACGCTTGCTGGCAGGAACGGCGCGCCTCGCACCGCCGCCAGTGGCTGAGGGAGGAGCCTGGTCGGTCAGTTTGACCGAGCGCGAGCGCGAAGTGGCCATTGCCGTCGCGCAAGGGGCCAGCAACAAGGAAATCGCCCGTCAGCTCGATATTACCGAGCGCACCATCAAGGCCCACGTCGGCGCCATTCTCGAAAAGCTGGGTGTCCGCGATCGGCTCCAGCTCTCGCTGATCGTCAACGGCATCGAAGTCGGCCGCTAATCCCCGTCGCCATCACCCCTGTCTTGAATCCGGGTTGTACTTCAGTACAGTAGGCGGCCGCCTGGCCGCCCGGTACTCTGAGCTCATTCAGAATTCCCACCGGAGTATCAGTCATGGCCGAAGCCCTCGTTATTGCCCGCGTTGCCGCTGTTCAAGGTGAAGTGTTTGCCCGCAGTCCCGAGGGCAAGGTTCGCCGACTCAAGGTAGGCGACCCGGTTCGCGAAGGTGATGTGGTGACGCCGGGAGAAGGCGGGCGGGTTGAGCTGGCATTAGCGGATGGCACCACGCGTCTGGTCAGAAGCGGCGAGCAACTGACCGTTGATGCCGAAGTGGCCGCCGAGGTAAAACCGGATGCGCGCGATGCGGCGCTTGCCGGAGTCACCGATACCGACAAAGTGATCAAGGCGATCAAGGAAGGCGCCTCCCTCGACGAGCTTCTGGAAGAAACGGCAGCAGGCGAGGCTGGCGGTGCGGACGGCGGGTCGTCGTTTGTGAGGTTGGTGCGGATTTCGGAGGCGGTGAGTCCGCTGAATTTTCAGTTTGGCAGCACTGATCGTGCCAATAGTGATGAATTGCCCCGAAGTGACGGAGGTGTGGGCGGCGCGAGTCAAGGCGGCGCAGGCGGCACTGGCACGGGAAGTATCTCGCCGACGGCGACGGCCTCGACCTCGAGCGGCAACGAAGACACGGACATTGCGGTCGGCCTCAGTGGTACCGATCCGGACGGCACGGTAGTCAGCGTCACGGTGACCAGTCTGCCGGCGGCGGCGCAAGGGGTTCTCTACCTTGCGGACGGCGTCACGGCGGTGGTGGCTGGCACGGCGATCACGGCGGCGCAAGCGGCGACGCTGGTGTTCAAGCCGACGCTGAACTTCAACGGCACGGTGACGATACCGTTCACCGTGACGGACAACGAGGGCAACGTCTCGGCCCCGGCCAACGAAGTGGTCACGGTCAGCTCGGTGGCTGACCTGCCCACGACGAACGACCAGAGCGTGAGCGGCACGGAAGACGGCGGCGCCATCGCCATCACCCTGAGTGGTGGAGACGTTGACGGCACGGTCGCCAGCTTCACGATTGGCAGCCTG
>JAUPVD010000047.1 GCA_030917225.1 Pseudomonadota bacterium | reverse complement strand
TCGTTCATGCCCTGGCTGGTCGGCACGGCGCTGGTGCATTCGCTGGCGGTGACGGAAAAGCGCGGCAGCTTCAAGAACTGGACGGTGCTGCTGGCGATCTCGGCCTTCTCGCTGTCGCTGCTCGGCACCTTCCTCGTCCGCTCGGGTGTGCTGACTTCGGTGCATGCCTTTGCCACCGACCCGAAACGCGGCATCTTCATCCTTGCCTTCCTGGTCGCCGTCATCGGCTCCTCGCTGGTGCTGTTTGCCTGGCGCGCGCCGAAGGTCGGGCTGGGCGGCCGCTTCGCCGTCGTTTCGCGCGAATCGCTGCTGCTGACCAACAACGTGCTGCTGGTCGTCGCCTGCGCTTCCGTGCTGCTCGGGACGCTCTACCCGCTGCTGATCGATGCACTGGCCATGGGCAAGATCTCGGTCGGGCCGCCGTATTTCGATGCGGTGTTTGCGCCGCTGATGGTACCGGCGCTGTTCCTGATGGGCGCCGCTCCCTTCGCCCGCTGGAAAGAAGCCAGCGTTGCCGAACTGCTGCGGACGCTGCGCTGGGCCTTTGTCGCGGCCATCGTCGTGGCTATCGTGCTGCCCTTCCTCTATGGCTCGTGGCGGCCACTGACTGCCCTGGGCATCCTGCTCGCCGCGTGGATCGTCTTTGCCGGTACGCTCAATTTCGTCGAACGCGTGCAGTCGACTCGTGCCGGTCAGTCGTTCCTGGCTGCTGCCATGAAGCAGCCGCGCACTTTCTTCGGCATGCACACGGCGCACGTCGGCGTCGCGGTCTTTGTCGTCGGCGTGACGATGGTGCAGTCCTACCAGGAAGAGAAGGACGTGAAGATGGCGCCCGGCGAAACAGTCTCGGTCGCCGGCTACGAGTTCCGCTTCAATGGCGTGCGTGAAGTGAAGGGGCCGAACTATGTCGCGCTGGCCGGTGATTTCGACCTGTCGAAGAATGGCCGGCAAGTGCGCAAGATGTTCCCGGAAAAGCGTACCTACGCCTCTTCGGGCATGCCGATGACCGAAGCTGCCATCGATGCCGGCCTCTTCCGCGATCTCTACGTTTCGCTCGGCGAACCGATCGACCGTCCGAAACCGGAAGGCGAATGGGCCGTCCGCGTCTACCACAAGCCTTTCGTTGACTGGATCTGGGGTGGCTGCGTGCTGATGGCACTCGGCGGCCTGATCGCCATTGCCGACCGTCGATATCGAATCAAGGCTCGCAATTCCGCAAACATCACTTCAGGCAACACTCAAACCGCATGAACCGATTTCTCTGGCCGCTCGTCGGCTTTGTCGCACTTGTCGTCCTGCTGGCCGTCGGCCTCAACCTGAACCCGCGCGACGTGCCTTCGCCCTTGGTCGGCAAGCCGGCTGCGAATTTCTCGCTGCCAGTGCTCAACGCCGAGCGGAAATTCGGCCCGGAAGACATGAAGGGCAAGGTCTGGCTGCTCAACGTCTGGGCGTCGTGGTGCGTCTCCTGTCGTGCCGAGCATCCGATCCTCGTCGAGCTCGGCAAGAAGAACATCGTCCCGGTAGTCGGCCTCAATTACAAGGAAGTGCGCGGTGATGGCACGACCGACATGGCGAAGACCGACCCCGCCGCAGAAGAGCGCCTGGCACGGCAGAACGCTGCCAAGTGGCTGAAACAGCACGGCGACCCCTACACCCTGTCGGTACTCGACCTCGACGGTCGCGTCGGCATCGACTATGGCGTTTATGGCGTGCCGGAAACCTACATCATCGACAAGGCCGGCATCATTCGCATGAAGCACACCGGGCCCGTGACGCCGGACATCCTGTCGTCCAGGATCCTGCCGCTGGTGGCGGAGTTGAATAAATGATGCGCCGCACCGCCCACTTGCTGGCGGCATTGGTGCTTGCCATGTCTTCCCTGGCGCTGCAGGCCAAGGAAGCCGCGCCGCTGGCCGCCGACCCACTCACCGAGAAGCGCTTGCTGGCAATCACCACCGAGTTGCGCTGCCTGGTCTGCCAGAACCAGACGATCGCCGACTCCAATGCCGATCTGGCCAACGACTTCCGTCGAGAAATCCGCAAGTTGATCGCCGAGGGCAAATCGGACCAGGAGATCCTCGATTTCATGGTTGCGCGTTACGGCGACTTCGTTCGCTACCGCCCGCCAGTCAAGGGCACAACGATTCTGCTCTGGGCCGGGCCGGCCGCCTTGCTGGTCATAGGCCTGACGACGCTGATCCTCTATCTGCGCCGGCGCAACTCGGCAATATCCGATGCGGCCCTTTCCTCCGAAGAGCAGCGGCAGATTGCCGCATTGCTCGACCCTTCCAGCCACGACAGCCAGAACAACAAGCCGCAATGACCACCTTCATTTCCCTGGCGACGCTGATGGTCGTCGTTGCCGCAGCCCTGCTCGCCGTTCCGCTGCTGCGCGCCCCGCGCGTCGCTGCCGACACCGCCGACCGCAATGCCACCAACCTGAACATCTTCCGCGACCAGTTGGCCGAACTTGAGCACGAGCACAGCGAAGGGTCGTTGACCGCTGCCGATTTCGAGCAGGCCAGGACCGAGTTGCAGCGCCGACTGCTCGAAGACGTCAAGCCGGCATCAATCGCCAGCAAGGAAGCCGCACCGAGCCGCAAGACGGCACTGATCATCATGATCCTGTTGCCGCTGGTTGGCCTCGGCGGCTACGGCCTGCTCGGCAACCCGCGCGCACTCGACCCGGCCAACACCCAGCCGCAGCCGCGCATGTCGGCCGACCAGATCGAGGGCATGGTGGAAAAACTCGCCGAACGCCTGAAACAGAACCCGGATGACCCCAATGGCTGGGTCATGCTCGCCCGTTCGTACAAGATGATGGGGCGTTACGCAGAATCGGCAGAAGCCTATGGTCACGCAACGGCCGTAGTCGAGAAGGATGCAATGCTGCTCGCCGATTACGCCGAAATGCTCGCAATTTCTGGCGACGGCTTCAAGGGCAAGCCCACCGAACTGATCAACAAGGCATTGAAGCTGGCACCGGAAGATCCGCAGACACTGTTGCTGGCCGGTGCAGCCGCCGGCGAGCGGCGCGACTTCAAGGCAGCGGTCGCCTACTGGGAAAAGGTCATGCCGCAGCTTGAACCCGGTTCGGAAGAAGCCGAATCCCTTGGTGCAGCCATCGCGCAGGCCAAGACCGTCATGCAGAACAGCAAATCGGCTGCTGGCGGCCCGAGAATCAGTGGCGAGGTCACCCTCCACCCAAGTCTGGCCGGCAAGGTCAAGCCAGACGACGTCCTTTTCATCTTCGCTCGCGCCGAGGGGGGAAAAGGCATGCCGCTCGCGGCAATCCGCCAGACGGCAGGACAGCTTCCCTTGCGCTTCAGCCTCGACGATTCAATGAGCCTGGCGGGTGGCGAAAAACTGTCGGCTCACAGGAGCGTCACCATTGAAGCCCGCATCGCCAAATCGGGCATGGCGCAGACCGCCGGCGGCGACCTTTTCGGCCGCCAGACGAGTGTCAAAGCCGGTACATCCGGCATCAAGCTGGTCATCGATCAGGTCGTGCCCTGACACCTCCGCACCTGCCACGGCTGCTCAATAAACCGGCAAAATCGCCGGTTTATTAACCTAGATCAAACCCTTACTGTGAGTGGGTGGATAGACTCCGCCCTACTGATGACAGCCTCCTAGCCAACAGAGACTGTCACTACTCAAATAATGATGACGAGAGGGGTTTGGCACCATGTCTGACAATAAAGGCGGTTTTCTTGCCGTTCTGCGCCGTCCGAGCGCCAAATATTCGCTGCTGACACTGCTCGTTGTCGGCTTCTTCTCCGGTGTTTTCTTCTGGGGTGGCTTCAACACCGCCATGGAAGCGACCAACAAACTCGAATTCTGTATCGGCTGTCACGAAATGCGTGACAACGTCTATCAGGAATACAAGCAGACCATCCACTACTCGAACCGTACCGGCGTTCGTGCCGAGTGCGCAGACTGTCATGTGCCGAAGGACTGGACCCACAAGATGATCCGCAAGGTCCAGGCCTCCAAGGAAGTCTGGGGCAAGCTGATGGGCACGATCGACACCAAGGAGAAGTTTGAGGAACACCGCTTGCGCCTTGCCCAGAATGAATGGGCCCGGATGAAAGCCAGCGACTCGCGCGAGTGCCGCAATTGCCACAGCTTCAGCGGAATGGACGTGGAAAAGCAGAAAGCGCGCGCGTCGAAGATGCACAAGATCGCCCAGGACGACAAGAAGACCTGTATCGACTGTCACAAGGGGATTGCGCACAAGAAGC
Source organism: Pseudomonadota bacterium (assembly GCA_030917225.1). Taxonomy (GTDB): domain Bacteria; phylum Pseudomonadota; class Gammaproteobacteria; order Burkholderiales; family Rhodocyclaceae; genus Proximibacter. The sequence continues at coordinate 1,726 of JAUPVD010000047.1, read as the reverse complement.
CGAAGAACATGCCGGAAGAGCCGGATGACGATTGATTTGTCTGTGCTAGGATTTTGAAATTCGTTTCAGGCGGCCTGTCAACGTGACAGGCCGTTGTACCGTTAAGAAGCAACCTTTAATGGAGAGACCACAATGAAGAAATCGACCGTATCGCTGTCCGTCCTGGGTGCCCTGCTTGCCATCGGCGCCAATGCTGCCTTCGCTGCACCGGATTGGTCCAAGGTGCCAAAGCGTGATGTGCAGGTGTTCCACGCCGGCGCCACGCCGATCGAATGGGTCCTGAAGAAGTCCGACCACAGCGGCCGTACCGGTCTGGTCAAGGGCGAAACCTGCGTCGGCTGCCACGAAGAGAAGGGCGGCCTGAATTTCGACATGAAGCGTCTGGCCAGCAAGGACCTGGAGCCGAAGGGCGCGCCGAAGACCATGAATTTCCCGGTCACCGTGCAAACGGCCTATGACAAAGAAAATCTCTACGTTCGTTTGTCCTTCAAGGCTCCGGCCGGTGGTGCCGACCAATCGGACAAGGAAAACGACGTCAAGGCAACCGTGATGTTCGCCAACGACAAGGTCACTCTCGATGCTGGCGGCAAGCCGGTTTCCGGAGCACAAGTCGGTTGCTGGGCGACTTGCCATACCGATGCTCGCACCATGCCGGGTGCCGACGACAAGAAGACCAAGTACACCGCGGCTGGTGGCTATGAGCTGATGCAGTGGAAGAGCGGCAAGGGCGCCAAGGCAGCTGACGGTTCCGTCACCGACAAGCGTTCGATGGAAGGTGGCACGGCTGGCGTCAAGGCCGAAGGCGACACCAAGGGCGGTGTCACCACCGTCACCTTCACCCGCAAGCTGAATGGCGCGCTGGCTGAAGGCAAGGCCGTTCCGATGGGCGTCGCAGTTCACGCCGACAAGGCCGGCGGCCGCTTCCACCACGTGTCGATGGGTTACCTGCTGGGCATTGGTGCCGACGGCGACATCAAGGCAGCCAAGCAGTAAATCAGTTCTGCTTCACTTAAAAGGGCGACACTCCGGTGCCGCCCTTTTTGTTTGCCGTGCTCGTTGTTCATCACTTTACGCCCACCTTCTTTCAAACTACGATGGCCGAACATAATCACAACATTCGTTCGCGAGGGGTCTTTCATGAGCAAGCATTCGTTCAGTTTTGCCCTTGCCAGCGTCGCGCTGGCGTTCGCATCCAATACTGCCTTGGCCGCACCTGACTGGTCCAAGGTACCGAAGCGTGACATTCAGGTATTCCACGCCGGTGTTACGCCGATCGAGTGGGTCATGAAAAAATCCGACCACAGCGGCCGTACCGGCATCAACAAGGGCGAAAGCTGTGTCGGCTGCCACGAAGAGAAAGGTGGCCTGAACTTTGACATGAAGCGGCTGGCTGGCAAGGAACTGGAGCCCGTCGGCGCACCAAAGACCATGAACTTCCCGGTCTCTGTACAGGCTGCCTACGACAAGGAAAACCTCTACATGCGGCTGACCTTCAAGGCACCGGCCGATGCGGCAGCCGACGCCCCGCGCGAAGACAAGGATCCGAAGCACCAGGTCAAGGCGGCGGTGATGTTTGTTGGTGCCAAAGTGCCGCAGGGCGCCCAGGTGGGCTGCTGGGCCACCTGCCACAACGATGTGCGCTCAATGCCGGGGGCCGACAAGGACAAGAAGAAATACGTTTCCAACGCCAGCGTCGCAGGCGACGTCTATACCGACTACATCCAGT
>JAUPVD010000046.1 GCA_030917225.1 Pseudomonadota bacterium | reverse complement strand
GTGCGCGAGAAAGCGCAGGAAAAGGTGTTACACGACCTTGGCCGCGTACGCCACCTGAAACAGCTGAAACCGGATCTCGTCATCGGCGTTGGTGGTTGCGTTGCCAGTCAGGAAGGCGCCGCCATTGTTGCCCGTGCGCCGTATGTCGATATCGTGTTCGGGCCGCAGTCACTGCATCGCCTGCCGCAGCTCATTGCCGAGCGGCGCAGCAAGGGAAAACCGGCGGTCGATATTTCGTTTCCTGATATCGAGAAGTTCGACGCCATGCCGCCGGCCAAGGTGGAAGGGGCCTCAGCCTTCGTCTCGATCATGGAAGGCTGCTCCAAGTTCTGTACCTTCTGTATCGTGCCCTACACCCGTGGCGAAGAAGTATCGCGCCCCTTCGAGGATGTGCTGACCGAAGTTGCCGGCCTTGCCGATCAGGGCGTCAAGGAAGTGACCCTGCTCGGCCAGAACGTGAATGCCTACCGTGGCACGATGGCTGGCAGCGATGCGAGTGGTGGTGAACTGGCAGATCTGGCCCTGCTCATTGAATACATCGCCGAAATGCCCGGCATCGAGCGCATTCGCTACACGACCTCGCACCCGCGCGAGATGACACAGCGCCTGATTGACACGTATGCCAAGGTGCCGAAGCTGGTGTCGCACCTGCACCTGCCGGTGCAATCCGGCTCCGACCGCGTGCTGGCGGCGATGAAGCGCAACTACACCACGCTTGAATACAAGTCGATCATCCGCAAGCTGCGCGCGGCACGCCCCGACCTTTCGCTGTCGACCGATTTCATCGTCGGTTTCCCCGGTGAAACCGAAGAGGATTATGAGAAGACAATGAAGCTGATCGATGACGTCGGTTTCGACGCCTCCTTCTCCTTCCTTTACAGTTCACGGCCGGGGACACCGGCGGCCGAGCTGGCCGACGACACACCGGCCGATCTCAAGACGGCGCGCCTGATGCGGCTGCAGAAGCGCATCGAGGAGCAGGCTTCGGCGATCAGCGAGTCGATGGTCGGTAGCGTGCAACGCGTGCTGGTCGAAGGCCTGTCGAAGAAAAATACGGAGGAACTGGCTGGGCGCACCGACAACAATCGCATCGTGAACTTCGTTGGAGGCGTTAACGGCGCCCGCCTGATTCATTCCTTCGTCGACGTACGCATCACGTCGGCCCTGCCGCATTCCCTGCGCGGTGAGATCGTCACGCGTGAAAGCTAGCCCGAACACCACGAATCGCGCCAGCAGCCGTACGCGCAAGCGCCCGGTCGAACTGCTGCTCTCGCCGGTCGACAATGTTCATCTGGCCAATCTCTGCGGTGCGCTCGACGAAAACCTGCGGCAGATCGAAACTGCCCTTGACGTGACCATCTCGCGCCGCGGCGAACGCTTTACCTTTCACGGCGATGCCGAGCAAGCAGCGCGCTGTTCCGAGGCCATCCAGCATTTTTACAAGCTGTCTAAGGCATCGCTGTCCGTCGATGAAATCCAGCTCGGGTTGATCGAGCTGCTCAACCGGCCGATGCGCAACCCGTCTTCGCACGGGGCCTCGCCGGCGCTGATGACACGCAAGTCCGACCTGCATGGCCGCACGCCGAGGCAGATCGAGTACCTGAAGCACATCCAGGAACACGACATCACGTTTGGCACGGGCCCCGCCGGCACTGGCAAGACCTATCTCGCCGTCGCCTGCGCGGTCGATGCCTTTGAGCGCGAGCTGGTGTCGCGCATCGTGCTGACGCGGCCGGCGGTCGAGGCCGGCGAGCGCCTCGGCTTCCTTCCGGGCGACCTGGCGCAGAAGGTCGATCCCTATCTGCGTCCGCTCTACGACGCGCTCTACGACCTGATGGGCTTCGACCGCGTGATGAAGATGCTGGAGAAGCAGGCCATCGAAATTGCGCCGCTGGCCTACATGCGCGGACGTACGCTGAACCACGCCTTCATCATCCTCGACGAGGCGCAGAACACGACCCCTGAGCAGATGAAGATGTTCCTCACGCGCATCGGCATCGGTGCCAAGGCGGTCATTACCGGCGACGTGACCCAGGTCGATTTGCCCAAGGGCCAGAAGAGCGGGCTGGTCGAAGCGCGGCGCATCCTGCAGGAGGTGCGCGGCATCGCCTTCTCGGAATTTGCGGCAGAAGATGTCGTGCGCCATCCGCTCGTCGCCCGCATCGTTGCGGCCTACGAGGCGCATACGAAGATGCTGGAACAGGTGTCGAAATGACGGCTTCCCGGCGGCTTAACCTGTCGGTGCAATATGCCTGCAATGCTGATGGGTTACCCTCGCGGGTTCAGGTGCGCCAGTGGGCGCGGGCTGCCCTCGAAGGCGGTGGTCAGGTGACAGTGCGCTATGTCGATGCGGCGGAGGGGCAAGTTCTCAACAATGACTATCGCGGCAAGAACTACGCGACCAACGTGCTTTCCTTCGTTTATGAAAACGATCCGCTGACCGTCGGCGATCTGGTCATCTGTGCGCCGGTCGTGGCGCGTGAGGCGGGCGAGCAGAAGCGTGCGCTGGAGGCCCATCATGCCCATCTGGTGGTGCATGGTATGCTCCATCTTCAGGGCTACGATCATGAAACCGGCGACGAAGACGCGCGGATCATGGAAGAAAGGGAAAGGGAGATTCTGGCGGAGCTTGGTTATCCTGACCCGTATCGCGAGGGTTAGCGGAGTAACGGAGTAGCGAGTCGAAAATCGAACCGGGGGCAGTCTGCGTTTCCGGTCCGATTTTCGACTCTCCACTCACCGCCTTTGCAATGGACAGTTCCAGCAGTAATTCAGGCCCCAGGCCGACATTTTTTGAGCGTCTTTCCTCGCTGCTTCTGCGCGAGCCGGAAGATCGCGAACAACTGATACAACTGCTCCACTCTGCCTTCGAGCGCAACCTGCTCGATGCCGACGCGCTGTCGATTACCGAAGGCGCCCTTTCCGCCTCCGAAACTTCGGTGCGCGACGTGATGGTGCCGCGCGCGCAGATGGATACGATCGATGTCGACGACCCACTCGGCGAAATCGTGGCGCAGGTCATCCAGGCGGCGCATTCACGCTTCCCGGTGCACGACGGCAACCGCGACAACGTCATCGGCATCCTGCTGGCCAAGGACCTTCTGCGCATGCAGACCGAAGAGGATTTCAGCCTGCGTGACTGGTTGCGCCCGGCCGTCTTCATCCCTGAATCGAAGCGGCTCAACGTGCTTCTGCGCGAGTTCCGCGTGTCGCGCAATCACATGGCCGTCGTCGTCGATGAATACGGCGGCGTTGCCGGCCTCGTCACCATTGAGGACGTACTCGAGCAGATCGTTGGCGACATCGAGGACGAATACGATTTCGATGAAGCTGAAGACAACATCCGCCTCGATCAGTCCGGCCGCTATCGCGTCAAGGCGCAAACGGAAATCGCCGATTTCAACGAAGCCTTTTCCTGCGCGCTGGAAGCCGAGGATGTCGATACCATCGGCGGGCTGATCCTCAATCATCTTGGCCGCGTGCCCAAGCGCAACGAGGCCATCGAACTGGGAGGCTTCCGCTTCCGCGTTCTGCGTGCTGACAGCCGCCGGCTCTATACCCTGCTGGTCGAAACTTTGCTGCCCGAAAGTGGCGGCGCTTCGGCGGAGTGACGCCGACCCTTTCCCGCTTTCTTCTGCCACTGGTTGCCGCCATTCTTGGCGCTGCCAGCGTGCTGGCGTTTGCACCGACGGGCTGGTTTGCGATGGCCTGGGCTGCGATGGCTGGCCTGTTCTGGCTGCTGCGCCAGGTCCGGAACTGGCGGCAGGGCTTCTGGTCGGGTTTTCTTTTCGGCTGCGGCTGGTTCGGTGCCGGCACCTCCTGGGTCTATGTCAGCCTCTCCGTCTTCGGTGGACTGCCGCCGCCGGTCGCCGGGGTTGCCACCTTATTGTTCTGTGCGCTGCTGGCGCTCTTCCCGGCACTGGCGGCCGCCACCTTCGTGCATTGGCGGCGAGGCCGATTCATCGTCGATGCGACGCTGTTTGCTGCCACGTGGACGCTTTTCGAATGGGGGCGCAGCTGGGTATTTACCGGCTTCCCGTGGTTGTCACTGGGCTATTCGCAGGCGCCGCCGAGTCCGCTGGCCGGCTATGCTCCGATCGTCGGCGTCTATGGCCTGTCGCTGTTGGCGGCTTTGATCGGTGCCTGCTGTGCTGAAGTCCTGACGCGCTGGCTGGCCCCGCCCTGCGGCTCGCGCAGTCGCTGGCTTTGTCCGGCCGCGCCGCTGTTGTCGATCGGGTTCTTGCTGGCGTTGGGTGACATCCTTCACGACGTCCGCTGGAGCGAACCGCAGGGACGGCTGGTCAAGGTTGCCTTGTTGCAGGGCAACGTACCGCAGGACCTCAAATGGCGCCCGGAAAAATTGACCGATTCGCTGACTATCTACGGCGAATTGATGCGGGCGCATCCCGCCGAGTTGACCGTGCTGCCGGAAACCGCGATTCCGACCTTTCTCGACCAGTTGCCCCGGCACTATCTGGAAATGCTGCTCAACCACGCGCTCGCACAGCAGGGCGATCTGCTCTTCGGTGTGGCGGTCGGTGACGGCAGGCAATACGCCAATGCCGCCGTCAGCATCGGCGTTTCGCCGACGCAGCTTTACAACAAATCGCACCTCGTACCCTTCGGTGAATTCGTGCCGCCGGGCTTCGGCTGGTTCCTCAACATGATGAACATCCCCATGTCGAGCTTCACGCCGGGGCCGGATCGTCAGGAACCGATGGAGATTGCCGGCCAGAAGGTCGCCATCAACATCTGCTACGAAGACGTCTTCGGTGCTGAAATCATCCGCGCGCTGCCGCAGGCAACGATGCTGGTAAACCTCTCCAATACCGCCTGGTTTGGTGATTCGCTGGCCCAGCCGCAGCACTTGCAGATTGCTCAGTTGCGGGCGCTGGAAACTGGCCGGCCGATGCTGCGCGCGACCAATACTGGCATGACCGCCGTGGTTTCCCCCGACGGTCTGGTGCAGGCTGTGCTGCCGCCGTTTACGCGTGATGCGCTGGTCGCCGAGGTGCAGGGGTATGGCGGCAGCACGCCCTATGTGCGCTGGG
>JAUPVD010000045.1 GCA_030917225.1 Pseudomonadota bacterium | reverse complement strand
GAGGCGCATGGGCCGTTAATCCGGTGGGGCGGGGGAGCGAAGGGTCGAAAGTTTACCTTACTTCCTTGGCTTGCCGCGACCGGGCAGTTGCCGATTGGTTTCCGCATTAAAAATTCACCAGCGAAGATCTTCTTATAGGCACAGATCGCCAAATATTGCCCTCGTCACTGATGAATGCACGCGTAGGTTGCAATTCAACGATATTCATTTCGTATAATCTCTCACCTTCGCCGAACAAGAAAAATTCTCTGGCAAAGGTTTCAATCAGGGAGGAGGTCATATGTTGAGCACACGAACGCTCCAAAAATTTTTGGCGTGTGTATTTTTGCTCAAGAACGGCACCACACCGGACAGCGAAAGAAATCAGGCGATTGTTCGCTGCAAAGTTGGAATTGCATATCTGGCACTGCTTTCAGGCTTGTCGTGGCTGGGGCAGGCCGATACGGTTGCGTCTGCTTGGGGCCCTGCAATTGCGTACGCATCCTTTGCCTACGCATGGGTATTTGTCGTTGGTTTTGGTATCTGTTCAGCCATAGTCCGCAAGGGGGCTGCGCTTCTGCTGGACCATCTGATTTTTGCCTATGGTTTTTACGTAGGTGAGGCGGGGTTCGTGCTGGTTTTTTGGGCGCCAATCTTTGCCACGATCGGCTACGGGCTGCGCTTTGGCGTTCGCCACGCAATGGCCTCCATGGTTGTCGGCGGCATTCTCATTACCGGGGCGGTGCTGATGTCTCCGTTCTGGCAAGCACAACCCTATATGGCTGCCGGTATCATCATCGGCTCGACAGCGCTGCCGATCTATGCGCTGGTGCTTTCAAGGCGCATCGAGAACAGCCGCCGTGAAGCCGAGACAATGGCAATGCAGTTCGAGCGTGCGGCGCAAACTGATCCTCTCACCAGGTTGCTGAATCGCCGTGGTTTTTCTGTCGCTCTTGAAAAACATCTTTTCGACCCTGGCACGAGCGCATTGTTTTACATCGATCTGGATGGATTCAAGTCTGTAAACGATGCCGGTGGGCATTCTCTAGGTGATCAGATCCTCGTTGAGGTTGCTCATGTGCTCGGCTCCTGCCTACGCATCAGCGACGTGGTCGGGAGGCTGGGAGGAGATGAGTTCGCTGTACTGATTACCAACCTCATGGAGACGGAGGACGCCTACCGGTTATCGCAAAAGATCATCGGCGCGATTTCCGCAATGGAAATTCCTGGCCACAGTGGCTTGAGGCTGGGCGCCAGCATCGGCGTATGCCTTCTTCCTCACCCGGAGGCGAATGATGTCGAGACCGTTATGAAAGCGGCGGATGGCTTGATGTATCAGGACAAGAACAGTGGAAAGAACCAGTACGTCTGTTCAGCTTCCGTTGTCTGCGTGCCGGGTAGGGCTGCTTGAATAGTCACCACCACAGGCTCAAGGGTACGGCGATCAGTTGTTCCGAGAAGGCGACCACTTCGCGTCCAGCGTAGAGCACGATGCCGCGGTTGAAGGTCTGTGGTTCCGTTTCCTGCAGATGGCGCAGCCCCTTGAAGTCGGCACTATCAACGCTGGCGCTGGCCTTGACTTCGATGCCAGTCAGTTTGCCCAAGCGATCTTCGAGCACGAAATCGACCTCGATGTCGGTTTGTGTGCGGTAATGCCATAGGCTCAGGCCCTTATCCGAGAAGGCCAGGTGCTTGAGCAATTCGCAGGCGACGTAGGTTTCCACCAGATGGCCGGGCAGACCGGGCCGAGCCTGCAGCTTGTCTGTTGAATAATCGAGTAGCCAGCTCAAGAGGCCGGTATCGGGCAGGAACACCTTGGGTGACTTGACCAGCCGCTTGCCGGGGTTGCGCGCCCAAGCGGGAATTCTCACGACCAGGAACAAGGTTTCAAGCAGGCTCAGATAACGCTTCAGCGTGGTTTGCGTCAGCCGGCTGGCGCGCGAAAGCTCTGCCTGATTAAGCAGGCAGGCACTACGTGTGGCAAGCAGTTGCAGCAGGTGTGGGACTTCGGTGAGTTGTTCGAGGTTGGCCATCTCGCGAACGTCGCGTTGCAGGACGGTTTGCAGATAGCTTTCGAACCAGGCCGCTCGCCGCTTGGCTTTCGGTCTGGCCACGGCCTCGGGGAAGCCGCCTTGCAGGAGTTTTTCGGTCAGCGCTTCCCGGTCACAGGGCGGTATCGGGTGGGTATCAAGTGAGCCATCGAGCGGGCCATCAAACAGCCAGTCGGCGCGATTGAAGGCGGCATCGTGCGCCATTTCGGCGCCGGAGAGGGGCCAGAGGTTGATGATTTCCATGCGCCCGGCCAGCGAGTCGGCCAGAGTCGGCAGCAGCAGCACGTTGGCCGAGCCGGTCAGCAGAAAGCGCCCCGGCCTGCGGTCACGGTCCACTGCTGCCTTGATGTCGAGAAAGAGTTCGGGAGCGCGCTGGATTTCGTCCATGACCACTGGTCCTGAAAGCCCGGCGATGAATCCTGAAGGGTCGCTCTTGGCGGCGGCGAGAACAACACGGTCGTCAAGCGTCAGGTAGCGCCGCCCCTGGCTGTCGGCCAACCCCTGAACCAAGGTACTTTTGCCTGTCTGGCGAGCGCCGTTGAGCAGCACCACCGGCGTATCGGCCAGGGCGTCGGTCAGCAGGGAATGGGTATGGCGTGGGAACATGAAGTGTTTATAGCACGGAAATCGTCCATTATATGGACGATTTTACGATTTCAAGTTGGCCGAGGTATCGGCTTTCTCGTCGGTATAAGTGTTTCGAGGTAATCGACATGACGGCAATATGTGTCGATTTCCGACCAAAATTTCGACATGTTGTGGGTGGGGAAGCGCGGAGTGTTCAAATGGGCTACGCCGGAGCGAAGCAACTCTCCATTACCCTCACCACCGTATGGAGTGTGCGATTCACCGGCGTCGCGACGCCGTGCTGCGTTCCCTTGCGCACGACGTAGCCGTTCAGGTGGTCGATCTCGCTGCGCTTCTTGCGGGCCAGGTCCTGCGCGGTCGAGGACATCTGCGCGGGCATTGTTTCGGCGATGCGCACGATGTTTCCCCAGGCATCTTCGGGGATTACGATGCCTTCTGCGCTGGCCACGGCCAGGCATTCAGCCACCACGTCGCGCATCACCGGCTGTACGCCTTCGGCTTGCCAGAGAGTGCCGTAGGACACTTGCGTGATGGCGGAGAGGGCGTTGTAGGCGCAGTTGAGGATCAGCTTCGACCACAGGGCGCCGGCGACGTTATCCGAGACGACGATGGGGATGCCAGCGGCGGCGAACTGCTGGGTCTGCCCATCGCTCAGCGTGGCCGGCCCGACCACCAGTTCGCCGCGGCCATGGTGCTTGACGTGACCCGGCCCGGCCATTTCGGTAGCGACATAGACCACTGCTGGTGCTACTCGTACGCTCCGTTGCGCCAGTTCGGCCTGCAGTTGCTCGGCGTTGTCGACGCCGTTCTGCAGGCTCAGTACCAGTGCGTCGGCGACCAGATACGGGGCCATCGCGCAGGCGGCTTGTTGTGTGTCGGTGGATTTGACGCAGCAGAGAACGATTTCGGCGCCCGCGATGTCCGAGACTTCGGTGCTGGCCCGGACGGTGACGTGTTCCTGAAAGCTGCGTGTGTCCATGAACAGCCCGTCACGGTGGATGGCGTCGACATGCTGCGGCCGCCCGATGAGGACCACGTCATGCCCGGCTCGCGCTAACATTCCGCCGTAGTAGCAGCCGACGGCCCCGGCGCCCATGATGGCAATTTTCATCGCATTTTTCGCCATATCGCTCCTGCGGATTTTCAACTGATCAAACAAACAAGAAAGTGTCGCCCATGAATATCGCTCAAATCGCCCAAGCCCGCTACACCACGAAAGCCTTCGACCCGGAAAGAAAGATTCCCGAGGCGGTGGTCGAGCAGTTGTGCGCCGTGCTGCGCAACGCGCCGTCGTCGGTGAATTCGCAGCCCTGGCATTTTATCGTTGCCGCTTCACCGGAAGCGAAGTTGCGGGTGGCCAAGGCCACACAGGGCGGGTTCACCTACAACGAGCCGAAGCTGCGTAATGCGTCGCATGTGATCGTGCTCTGCGGCCGCACCCGTCTCAACGATGCCCACCTCGACGCCGTCATCGCCCAGGAAAACAGCGACGGGCGCTTTGCCACGCCGGAAGCGATGGCCACGCAGGACAAGACGCGTCGCTTCTACGTGAACCTGCACCAGAATGAAATGAAGGACGATCGCGCGTGGATCGATCGCCAGGTCTATATGGCGATGGGTGGGCTACTGCTGGCGGCCGTCGCGGTGAATGTCGAT
>JAUPVD010000001.1 GCA_030917225.1 Pseudomonadota bacterium | reverse complement strand
ATCCATCGGGAATTCCCACCTCAGTACGGCCGCTGACGCTGGACGACGCGGATAGTCTGAAGCAGTTGCCTCACGTTACCGCAGTGACACCGACGGTATGGGGCAACATCGAAGTCGGCGCCAACGGACGCCTGCGACGGACGACCGCCTATGGGGTGAGTTCGGCGATGACGCAGGTATTCAGCATCAAGGTAAAGAGCGGCCAGTTTCTGCCGCCGGATGATTCGGACAATGCACGCCCCTTCGTCGTGCTCGGTGCAAAACTCAAGAACGAGCTGTTTGGCAGCGAGAACCCCCTCGGCGCGAAACTGAAGATCGGCGCAATGCAGTTCCGCATCATTGGCGTGCTGGAAACCAAGGGGCAGTTCCTGGGTATCGACCTCGACGATACGGCCTACATTCCGGCCGCACGCGCACTCGAGTTGTTCAACCGCGAAGGGCTGATGGAAATCCATGTCTCCTACGCCGAGGGCGTGCCTGCAGCGCAGGTGAGCGCGGCAATCAAGCAGACCCTGACCGTCCGCCACGGCCGCGAGGATTTCACCATCACGACGCAGGAGGACATGCTGCGCACGCTGTCGAAGATCCTCGATATCCTGACCATGGCCGTTGGCGCACTGGGCAGTATCTCGCTGCTGGTCGGCGGCGTCGGCATCGTTACCATCATGACCATCGCCGTCACCGAGCGCACCGGCGAGATCGGCCTGCTGGTGGCGCTCGGCGCGCCGCGACGGACGATCCTCGGCCTGTTTCTCGGCGAAGCGGTCGCCCTCTCGGCACTCGGCGGACTGATGGGGCTGGCGCTCGGCATCGGGCTGGCGCAACTCATCCACCTCGCGCTGCCGGCACTGCCGGTGCACACGCCGATCAGCTTCGTGCTGATGGCCGAAGGCGTAGCCATCACCATCGGCCTGCTCGCCGGTGTGCTGCCGGCACGGCGAGCAGCAGGCCTCGACGCGGTGGATGCGCTGCGGGCAGAATGAGAGAATGAAACATGCACAGCCGCCCTGTCTGGAAATATATCCGTGCGCAATCAACCTGACGTCAATCCTTGGCAAGCGGGAGCCCGCATTCTCATCGTCGAAGACGAGCCGGCTATCGCCGACACGCTTTCCTACACTCTAAAAACAGAAGGATTCGTCACCGAGTGCTGCACGCTGGGTCGCGACGCGCTGGTCGCTATCGGCAAAGGCGGACACGCGCTGGTCATCCTCGATGTTGGCTTGCCGGATATCAGCGGCTTCGATGTCTGCCGGGAAATTCGACGTACCTCCGACATACCGGTGATTTTCCTTACTGCACGCTCGGATGAAGTCGATCGCATCGTCGGGTTGGAACTGGGCGCCGACGACTACGTGGCAAAACCTTTCAGCCCGCGTGAAGTAGCCTCACGGGCCAGGGCAATCCTGCGCCGCACGCGACCGACCGCGCCACCTTCGGCAATACCAAAATTTGTCGTTGATGCGGAGTGCGCACGCATCGCCTACTGCGGTGTACGGGTATCACTGACTCGTTATGAATATGGTCTGCTGTCGGCACTACTGGAACGCCCAGGCCGCATCCTGAGCCGCGCACAGCTGATGGAACGGGTCTGGTGCGATGCGGAGGAAAGCTTCGAGCGAACAGTGGACGCCCACGTCAAGACCCTGCGCGCAAAATTGCGTGCGATCTGTGACGAAGACCCCATCGAAACGCACCGCGGCCTCGGCTACAGCATTCGGCAGCACGCTGCATGAATATCGCCATCCGCCTTTTCATCGGCTACTTTCTGATCGTCGGCCTCGCCGCCTGGTTCATCGTCAACATCTTCGCTAAGGAGGTCGAACCGGGCGTACGCCAGGCGACCGAGGATGCACTGGTCGACACGGCCAATGTTCTCGCCGAATTGGCGGCGGAAGACTTGGCGCATGGGCGCATTGCCAGTGGTAGTTTCGCCGCTGCTGTGCGCGCAGCGCTCGATCGCCAAATGCAGGCATCGATCTATGGCGTGGTCAAGGAAAGCGTTGAAATCCGGGTCTACCTGACCGACCATCGAGGCCTCGTTGTCTACGATTCGGAAGGAGCTTCGATCAATGCCGATTTCAGCCAGTGGCGTGATGTCGCCCTTGCCTTGCGTGGAGAATACGGCGCGCGCAGCACACGCGAGAACCCGGCCGACCCAGAGAGTTCGGTGATGTATGTAGCCGCACCGGTAAGGCACGGGGAAAAGCTGATCGGCGTGCTTTCGGTCGCCAAGCCGGTTACTTCCCTCATGCCTTATGCCGACCGGGCACGCGAACGTGTACGCCGGGCCGGATTCTGGCTACTTCTGGCTTCGCTATTGACCGGCCTGGCGTTCACGCTGTGGCTCACCCGCTCGATCAACCGCCTGCGCAATTACGCGCGGACGGTTGCCGAAGGGGGAAAGGCTGTCGCGCCAACGGTTGGTGGCGGGCAACTCTCCGAGTTGGCGCGGGCACTGACGGTAATGCGCGAAAGACTGGACGGGAAACAATATGTCGAGAGTTATGTGCAAAGCCTGGCACATGAGATGAAGAGTCCGCTGACGGCCATCCGTGCGTCGTCCGAACTTCTCTCCGAGCAGCCTCTATCGGGCGAGGCGCAACGGTTTGCCAACCATATCGGCGAGCAGGCAGAGCGCATGGAACAAACCATCGAGCGTATTCTGGCCCTGGCGAGAATCGAACAACTTCAGGCACCGGAAGCTTTGAGCGAGGTCGGGTTCGGCGGCATTGTAGAAGAGCTTGCCGCCAGCCGAACCGCGCAGGCGGACGCCCGGCACATCCGCCTCATGGTAACGGGGGATGGCGATGCCAGCCTCCATGGAGATCGTTTCCTGCTCCGCCAGGCCATCGCCAACCTCGTGGACAACGCAATCGCGTTTTCCCCTGAGCACGGGACGGTAACGATAGACATCGAGCAGACAGCCGAGAACGTCTGCATCCGGGTGCACGATCAGGGACCGGGGGCACCAGACTATGCGCTTACCCATCTGTTCGAGCGTTTCTACTCTCTGCCGCGTCCTTCCTCCGGCAGGAAAAGTACAGGACTGGGCCTCGCGTTCGTGCGCGAGGTAGCCAAAATCCATGGCGGTGAGGCAGGTTTTGAAAACAACGCCGCTGGCGGCGCCACGGCCGGCATCCGTCTGCCGAAAAAACCCCACTAACCCGGGCTCCTCCGTTGCGATAACGCCGGCTTCGCGTTCTGTCGTCACGTCCGGCTGACATACATCGACTTCACGCTCGCTTCACGCGCGCTTCGCCCACCCCTTTTAGCCTGCGTCCCATCTCAATCACCAAAGGGGTGTGCCATGCAAGACAAGCTCTACATCAAGCTCGCGACGATCGCCGTGCTTTCTCTGCTGCTGTTGCTGCCGCTGTCGATGATCGAATCCCAGATCACGGCACGCAGTGCTCGACAGGCCGCGGTTCTCCACAACATTGCTGAATCAGCCGCCGGCCCCCAGACGCTGGTTGGGCCGGTAATGGCCCTCCGTTACCGGGAGCGCGTCGCACGCAAGAGTACCGACAAGCAAGGCGAAGAGTACGAGATCGTCGATAGGATCAAGATATTGCCACCGCAAAAGCTGGCAATTGACGGGGAGATCAACACCGAAACGCGCAGTCGCGGACTCTATCAGGCGAGGCTGTTTCATCTTTCCGCTCGCTTGGTCGGGAGTATCGATATCCCGGCACATCTCGGCATCGATAGCACACGGAATCTGATCGATGCCCGCGCCGAATTGGTTTTCGGTGTCGCCGATCCGCGCGGCGTCAGCAACGATCCCGAGGTGACGATCAATGGGAAGCAGTACCATTTTTTACCTGGAACAAACAATGCGCTTGCCGGGCAGGGGGTACACCTGCCACTGGGCATGATCGATATTTCGGGTAAGCAGCACTACGATTTCTCGCTGCCACTGGTACTGACAGGTTCCGAGCGACTGGCCATTGCGCCGACCGCCAACGCCACCACCGTCGCACTCAAGTCGAACTGGCCCCACCCGAGTTTTCAGGGACGTTTCCTGCCTGCATCGCGAAGTGTTTCAGGCGAAGGTTTCGATGCCAATTGGCAGATCTCGCATCTAGCCAGAAATCTCGATCGGGCGCTGGCTGCGGGTACGCCTGGGGCTGTATCAGAGACACTGGATATCGGCTTCGTCAACCCGGTCAACGTTTACCTGAAAGCGGAAAGAGCTGTGAAGTACGGAGTGCTGTTTGTAGTACTGACATTTGCCGCATTTTTCCTGACCGAGATACTCCGCCGCCTGCCGATCCACCCGATGCAGTACTTGCTGGTTGGCCTGGCACTGGCAATTTTCTTCCTCTTGCTCATCGCGCTATCTGAGCACTTCCCATTCATTGCAGCTTATGCGATTTCAGCACTGGCCTGCATCGTGCTGATCGGCGCTTATCTGTCCGGGGCACTAGGCAGTCGCCTGCGCGGTGGGGTTTTCGGTGCAGGCATTGCCAGCCTGTATGGCGTTCTTTACGGGGTGCTGATTTCCGAGGATAACGCCTTGCTGATGGGCACCTTGATCCTGTTTGTGGCTCTCGGCGCAACCATGCTGGCAACGCGACGATTTGACTGGTATCGGCTGAGCGCACCGCGCATCGAAACGGGTTGCTGACATGCGACAGAACACTCGATTTGCTTTCGTCTGGCTGGCAGCCGCGCTGTTGCTGGCTCTTGCAACCCACTCACGGCAGCCGTACCTGCTTGCCATCCGTGCCATTGAAACACCGCTCGTGATCATGCTCGCACTTGTTGCGCTGATTGCCGCTACGCGCATGCCTATTTCCACAGGTTGCGCAATCTGGTCGCGGCAGCTGCCGATCGCGGGTCTGCTGCTGGCAATGGTTTTATCCATCGGCAACGAGCAGGCGTTCCACCGCCAGCGAGGAGCGGTACTGAGCGGCAGCAACTCATTACGAGCTGTCGGCAGCCACTTTGTCATCGGTTACAGCCATTTTGACGAGATCGCGACGCTGGCAAAGAGAGGCCTGATCGGTGGTATATATCTCGGCCGCGAGTTTGCCAGAACCCGCTCGGCATCCACAATCAAGGCCGAAATACTGGCGCTGCAGGCACTCCGCGAACAAGCTGGATTGCCGCCACTGATCGTTGCCGCCGACCAGGAGGGTGGGCAGGTAGCGCACCTGAGTCCGCCGCTAGAACCATTACCGGCGCTCGCCTCGCTGATCGAACCAGGAGACGACGAATCGCTGGAGCAACGCGCGAGGGCCTACGGGGCACTTCAGGGAAACGGGTTGTCGGCGCTTGGCGTCAATCTCAATCTGGGACCGGTTGCCGATCTCCGACCGAGCGGCCGTGGGCCAGTGCTGGATACGCATACGTTGCTGAAACGACGAGCCATCTCGGCCGACCCGTCGCTGGTCAGCCGCGTCGCCGAGGCTTATGGCCATGGTCTGCGCAGCGAGGGGGTGACGCCAACCCTGAAGCACTTCCCAGGCCTTGGTCGAACGAAGACCGACACCCACCACTTTGCTACCAAGCTTGACGCTTCCGTTGCCAGTCTGGCGGCAGCCGACTGGCTTCCATTCCGTCAGGCAGCGCACAATGGGTCGGCAATCATGCTGGCTCATGTCACGCTTGCCGGCATCGACCCGGATCAGCCGGCATCGCTGTCACGAAAAGTGGTGCAGAACCTTCTGCGCGAGGATTGGGGGCACGACGGCCTGCTGATCACCGACGATCTCAACATGGGGGCCGTTTTCCGCAAGGGCATCTGCAATACGGCAGTGACAGCACTTTCTGCCGGGGTAGACCTGCTCCTGATATCCTATGATCCGGATCAGTATTTTG
The DNA here is from genome assembly GCA_030917225.1 of Pseudomonadota bacterium. Taxonomy (GTDB): domain Bacteria; phylum Pseudomonadota; class Gammaproteobacteria; order Burkholderiales; family Rhodocyclaceae; genus Proximibacter. Next base: position 11,924 of record JAUPVD010000001.1, on the reverse strand, counting down.
CCGCCATCACCTGCGCCGCTAACGCCTTCGAACAGGGCGAATTCGATCCGCAGGCACTGGCCTACAGCCGGAAAAGAATTCAGTCCGTGGCCAACCATGATCGATTCTCGGGAATATAGCGACGTCCGCTTTTGCCAACCGCCGTGTACCAGAAAATCATCCACCTCCACCGCGACGCGCCGGCGAAACCATCGCCGGGCATGCCCTGCAACGGCTGCGGGGTGTGCTGCGCAGCCGAAACCTGCCCGGCCGGGCGGCTGCTTTTTCTGCGGCGCAAGGGCCCATGCCCGGCACTTGAATGGCACGATTACCAATACCGTTGCGGCTTGTTGCTGGCGCCGGCACGGCACATCCGCTGGCTACCGACACGCCTGGCCACACCTGCAACTTCCGCTTTCCGCCGCTGGATAGCCGCCGGCACCAGCTGCGATTCCTGGGCCGAAGCAGACTGCGGAAATTTGTCTTGAAAGACGGTTGATGCTTCGTATGCTTCGTTTATTGCTGTTGGTCTCCCTGCTCCTGCCAGCATCCTTCGTCTGGTCGTTGCCCCGCCACTTGCCGGCACCCGGTGGCGTGGCGGTATTGGCGCTGCCGGCGGGGGGAGAGGCGCCCAGGGTTTTCTTCAATGATCGTGAACAGGCCGTGGTTCAGGAAAAGGGGCGCTGGTTTGCACTGATCGGCATTCCGCTCGAAACACCGACCGGGCGACATGAAATTTCGGTTCGGCGCGGTGCGCAGATGACGTCCCTGGGCTTCGAAATCAAGGATCGCCACTACCCGACCCAGAACCTGCGCATTGCCGACGGACGGATGGTCACCCCGCCACCAGAGGTGGAGGCACGCATCGTGGAAGAGCAGGCACGAATCGCCGATTTGAAGCGCCATTTTTCGCCCGCCGCACCTGACACGAGCTTTCTGCTGCCCGCCAACGGCAAGCGCTCGGCGCGCTTCGGCGTGCGCCGGGTACTGAATGGCGAGCCGCGTTCGCCGCACGCCGGGCTGGATGTGGCAGTCGGTACCGGCACGCCGGTATTCGCGCCATCCGGCGGCAGCGTGCTGGCCGTCGAAGACTTCTACTTCACCGGCGGCACAGTGGTCGTCGACCATGGGCAGGGAGTGCTGACGCTCTATGCACACCTTTCGCGCATTGACGTCCGCGCCGGCCAGACGCTACGGCGAGGCGAAACGATCGGCGCCAGTGGCGTTACCGGCCGGGCGACCGGGCCGCATCTGCACTGGGTCGTTGTCGTCGGCGGCACCTCGGTCGACCCGGAACTGTTTGTTCCCGGCAAATAGCCTTGCAGGTGCAAGAATCCGCTGCCCGATGCACAATGCGGCCTGTCGGTAGCGCCCAGCAGGACGGTACGCCCGACACAGGACATTCTGGAGATGAATTCATGAAGATTCGCATGCTTGCCGCCGCATTTCTGCTCGCCACCGCACCCGTTGCCGTGTTGGCCGCCAACGTCAGCTGCCCGACCTTGACGGCGGCGCAACAGGCAGGAACCTGCCCGACAGAAGAAGATTTGTTGTTCACGTTCAACGGTTATTGCAGCGACAACGCTCGCATCTATGGGAAAGGTGCAGAAGTGTGCACCGACTATCAGCTTTACCGGAAGATGAAGAACATCGTGCTGTGGGAAGTGCCGAAGACCGGCTTCGAAGGCTATGTTTCCTGCGACATCCCGGCCGGCAAGCTGAAGACCCTCAAGCCAATGACGATCTCGGCCTCCAAGCAGGGGAAGATGTCGCGGCTGGCCTGCGGCTATGAAGAAGGGGTGACCTTCACCTACCGCACACGGGAAGAATGCCGCATCGACAGTGCCGAAGCCTGCAAGACCGACCCGGCAGCCTGCAAGGCGAACTGCGAGTAACGGGGCTTTTTAGCGCTGGGCCAGGCGGTGTTCGATCACTTGGACCAGGCGATCGCCGTCGAGCGGTTTCTGCAGATACTCGTCGGCACCGAGCATGAAGCTGACACGAAAATCCGACGTATCGGTACTGGCGGTCAGGAACACGAACGGGATCCCGGCTGTCGTCGGTTCGGCACGTAGCCGGACCAGCACGCCAAAACCGTCCACACCCGGCATGAACAGATCGCAAAGAATCAGATCGGGCGGCGAGCGCTTGGCCATTTCGATGGCCTGTTCGCCGCCGGCAGCCTCCACGGTGACGTAGCCCGCATCGGAGAGCACACTGGCGGCAGCTTCGCGGATGACGGGATCGTCATCAACAATCAGGATTCGGCACGCGATTGGCGGCATATTCGGGGCTCGTATAAAAAACGCGGCGCTGTTGGCGCCGCGTCTTGGAGAACGGACTGAATCCTACACTCAGACCTTGGGTTTGGCCGGGGTACTCATCTCCCCCTTGCCGTCCTTGGCCTTTTCGCCCGAGCAGGCCAGTGTGTTGAAACTGGCGATAGAGAAAATCACAGCCAATGCAGCGGATAGCAATTTCTTCATAGGCAATCTCCATGGGGCGCGCCGCAGCGCGAACTTCATTCTGGATCGGCGGCAGCTGGAAAGCAAGACCAACAATCAGCGATAGTGGCCTGAGTGCCCATGGCCATGGTGCTTGTAGTGCCCCCTGCCATGGCCGTGCCCGTGGTGACGGCGATCTTCGTGATAGTAGTGATGCACCTCGCGGCTCTGATAGCGGGGTTGATAACCATAGCCGCCGTAATGGCCGTTGCCGTATGAGGGTTGCGAAACCGACTGGCCGACGACAGCCCCCATGGCGCCACCGATACCGCTGCCGACGATGGCGCCGTTGCGGCCACCCATCGAATCGCCGATCACCGCGCCGGCAACGGCGCCAAGGCCGCCACCCACTGCAGTGCCAAAAGTATCGGCTTGCACTGCCGTCGTCAGCAACATGCCTGCAACGACAAAGGGAAGAACGAATCGGATGGTTTTCATGGTGACTACCTGCTCTGCTGGTTAAGGTGAAGCAAAGATAAACCAGCCAGAAGCCCTTGTGGGGCAACGGAAACAAACCCTTACAACTTGTTGCGGGCGGTCAGAATTGCTCGTCTTCGCGCAGATAGCGCCATTGACCGAGCGGCAGCTCGCCAAGGCGGACACGGCCGATGCGAACGCGCTTCAGGCCGACGGCGCGCAGGCCGACCAGCTCGCACATGCGGCGGATCTGCCGCTTGCGGCCTTCACGCAGTATGAAACGCAACTGGTCTTCGTTGAGCCATTCGACCTTGGCCGGGCGCAACTGGCGACCGTCCAGCGAAAGGCCGTGGTTGAGCAGCTTGAGTCCGTTGTCGACAAGCTCGCCTTCGACACGGACCAGGTATTCCTTTTCCACCGAAGAATCGTCGCCGATCAGATGCCGCGCGATGCGACCATCCTGCGTCAGCACCAGCAGCCCGGTGGAATCGATATCGAGCCGGCCCGCCGGCGCCAGTCCCTTGAGGTGCGCAGGCTTGAACGGTGAGCCGCCACCCTGTCGCCACTGGGTGTCCGGCACGATCAGGTGTACCGCCGGTTGAAAGCCCGGTTCGGGCTGACCGGAAACGTAGCCGACCGGCTTGTTGAGCAGGATGGTGACACGCTCTTCCTGGCGCGCACGCGCTTCGGGCGCCAGCGTGATCTTGGCATCCGGCTTGGCACGGGTGCCAAGTTCGGCAACCCGCTGGCCGTCCACGAAGACCCAGCCACGCTCGATGTAGGTATCGGCCTCGCGACGGGAACACAGGCCACGCTCGGCCATCAGCTTGGAAATACGTACGCCTTCTGCGGGTACGGACGGGGCTTCTTTTCCAGCACTGGCGGCAGCACCGGTAACAGGACCAGGCGACGGCCTTCTCTGCGGTTTGGCACCGACAGCGGGCCGCGGGCCCGGAATTCGCCGGGCGGGACCGCTGGCCGCTCCGGGCTTTTGCGGCCGATCGGTCATTCCTTGACGTCGATCAGGTCTACATCGAAGACCAACGTGGCGTTGGGCGGGATGACCCCACCGGCACCACGGGCGCCATAGCCCAGTTCGGGCGGGATGGTCAGCTTGCGCTTGCCACCGACCCGCATGCCCTGAACCCCCTCATCCCAGCCCGCAATGACGTAGCGCTGCGCCAGCGGAAAGACGAAGGGGTCGTTGCGGTCATGGCTGGAATCGAATTTCGTGCCATCGGTTAGCCAACCGGTGTAATGCACGACAACGAGCAAACCCGGCTTGGCTTCGGCACCGGTGCCAAGCACCACTTCTTCTATAACCAGGCCGCTGGCAGTGGTTGTAACGGACATGGAGGTCTCCTCGGTCGAAAAAGGAATGAAGTTTAGCCGAGGCAGTGCCTGAACCGCCATCCGCAGCAATTTTTTGCTGAAAAACATAGCTGTTGTCCAAGCAGTTGAAATTACCCTAGAATCAGGTCATCGGACAACTATAACCTAGGAGACAAACGATGAACCGTATGAGCACCTTCTTTCTGGCGACGCTGAGTGCGCTGGGGCTGACAGTCACCGCACCGCTTGGGGCGGCAGAAGAGACCATCAAGATCGGCTTCTACTGCCCGCTGACCGGCGGCTCGGCCGACATGGGCATCTCTGCCCGCAACGGCATCCGTCTGGCGATCGAAGAGATCAACGGCATGGCCGGCGGCGTCAATGGAAAAAAGCTGGAACTGGTCGAGCGTGACGACCAGGCAAACCCGGAGTTCGCCAAGAAGGTGGTTGACGAACTGGTCAGCAAGGACAAGGTGGTTGCCGCGTTAGGCGTTTGCAATACCGGTGTCGGGTTAGCCACCATCGAGGCATTCCAGAACGCCAAGGTGCCGCTGATCGTTCCGGTATCCACCGGCACCCCGCTCACCAAGAAATTTGCCGGCGCCCCTGAAAACTGGATTTTCCGCGTATCGCCGCGTGATGAAGTGCAGGCGCCGTTCATCGTGGCCGATGCGATCAAGCGCGGCTACAAGAAATTTGCCCTGTTCGCCGACACCACCGGCTATGGCGAGGCTGGCAAAAATGACGTGGAGAAGGCGCTCAACGAAGCCGGCATCAAGCCGGTATCGGTGGCGCGCTTTGCCGTCGGCGTCAAGGATCTGACGGAGGAGGTCAAGGCCGCCAAGGCCGCCGGCGCCGATGTCGTGAACAGTTACACCGTCGGCCCCGAGGCGGCCGTACTCGCCAAGAGCATCGAGAAGCAGAAATGGAGCGTGCAGATCATGGGCAGCTGGCCGCTCAGCTGGCGCAACTTCATCGATGCGGCAGGCCCTGCCGGCGAAGGCGCGCTGGTTGCAGTGAGTTTTGTCCAGCAGGCCAGTTTCCAACGCCGCAACGCGTTCATTACGGCCTATCAGCAGAAATTCAACACGGCGGTGATCCCGGCACCGATGGCAGCCGCGCAGGGTTATGACGCAGCGTTGCTGCTCTTCTATGCCCTGCATCAGGCGCAGAGTACGGAGCCGGCAAAGATCAAGGCGGCACTGGAAAACCTCAATCGCCAGGTCGCAGGCGTCATCACCACCTATGACCATCCGTTTTCGAAAACCGACCACGACGCGCTGACCGGCAACATGCTGGTGATGGGCATCGTGCGCAAGGGCGCGATCGACTATGCCTACCGCGAGGATGCACAACGCGGTTTCATGATCCAGCGCAAGTAGTCGAAAAAGGCCGCTTTCTTTGGTGGGCATCTGCGTGATGGATGCCTACCAGGGCCGGCTTCGGATAAACTTGGAACATTGGATTCAAAGGTGTGTTCCATGGATATCCGTTCGGTCATCTCGCCCACCGTTGAAGATGCAGAATTGCTGCAGACATTCTTCGATGCACTGATTGATCACGTTCTCAAGATCGAGCGTGATGTTTCCCGGCTCAAGGATGTGCCGGGGGACCGGGAAGTGATCGCCGACCTGTTTCGCGCTGTTCACAACATCAAGGGCGATGCTGCGATGTGCAAGGTGAATTTCGCCGTTGCCATCGCCCATCCGATCGAAGGATTGCTGTCGCGACTGCGTGCCGGCGAAGTGCTTTTTTCGGATCTGGCCGCCGAAGCCATCCTGCTCGCCACCGACCGGTTGGAACTAGCCACCGACGCACTGATCACCAACCGCTCGCTGGATGGCCTGCGGCTGCTGCCATTGGTGCAGGGCCTGGAAAAGATGTCGCGCTCGATGCCGGAAGGGATCGATGCTGCGGCCTCGGCGCTGATCGAGTCGGTGACCGGCTTCAAGGCTGCCTCCAGCGCAAGTTTGCCAAAGGGCAAGGCGCTGGCCAGCTCACGCAAGAACCTGCAGGTTGCGGATGATCTGCGTTTTTTCCGCGCCATCGCGCTGCAATCGGAAGCACGCTCGCCCTTGTTCAAGGGACGGACCACGCGGATCCTGAGACTGGCGCTGGAGACAAACCAGGCAGGTGGCAAGAAGGTTGATTCGGTGCAACTGGAAACCGCAGTCTATCTGCACGATATCGGCATGATGCTGCTGCCGGAGTCGATCTGGCTCAAGGTCGGGCGCATGACCGATGATGAGAAGCTGTTGCTGCGCAGCCATCCCGGCTATGCGGCGGGGCTGGTCCAGCGCATGGAAGGCTGGGAAGAGGCTGCCAGGATGATTTCGCAGCATCACGAAATGCCGGACGGCGGCGGTTATCCTGCCGGTCTCGCCGGCGATGCGATCTGTGACGGCGCCAAAATTCTTGCCATCATCGACGCTTTCGAGGCGGTCATGCTGAAGCATATCCACCGGGGCAAGAATCGCTCTGTGCTGCGAGCTATCGCGGAAATCAACGCTTGCGATAACCAGTTCGCGCCAGAATGGATCGAACCGTTCAACAGCGTCATCCGCCGTACGATAGAAGGTTGATGCACCTTCGTCTTTTCCGCAGCCGCCTGCACCTCCGGTACCTCCATTATGGAAGCTGATTTCGAGCGCCGGTTCGGCGGCATTGGCCGCCTCTATGGCACGGCTGCACAGGAGCGTTTCCGCGAGGCACACGTCTGCGTCGTCGGCATCGGCGGTGTCGGTTCCTGGGCGGCAGAGGCCTTGGCACGCAGCGGCATCGGCGCAATCACCCTCGTCGATCTGGACAACGTTGCAGAGTCCAATACCAACCGGCAGATTCATGCGCTGGAGGACACCTTCGGCATGGCCAAGGTTACGGCGATGGCCGCACGGATCCGGGCAATCAATCCGGACTGCAGGATCGTCGAGATTGAGAATTTCGTTACACCGGACAACGCAGCAGCGATGTTTGCGCCGGGGTTTGATTGCGTCATTGACGCGATCGATCAGGTCAAGGCCAAGGTCGCAATGATCGCCTGTTGCCACGCGGCAAAACTGCCGATCATCGTTGCCGGTGGCGCCGGTGGCAAGATCGACCCCACCTGCCTGCGCCTCGACGATTTGTCACGGACGGTGCAGGATCCATTGCTGGCCAGAGTGCGCTCGCTGTTGCGCAAGGAGCACGGTTTCTCGCGCGATGCAAAGCGCAAGTTCGGCGTCACCGCCGTGTATTCGACGGAAGCGGTACGCCAGCCACAGGCAAACCAGGAGTGTGAAGTTCGCACGCCTTCCGGCGGCCTCAACTGTGCCGGTTTCGGCTCCTCGATGTGTATCACCGCCAGCTTCGGCCTGTTTGCAGTGTCAGCGGCGCTGCGCCTTTTGATGGAGAGCAAGTGATGGCGGGAAACAAGAAGCGTCGATCGGCCAAGGCAGGGCTTCCGCCCGGCGCGCTGGTCCACATCGGGGACGTAAAGACACCATCCGCTGCGATGACGCTCACCACCTACGGGCCTGACGGTTTGGTGGAACTCGATCTGTCAGATCTCGCCGCACTGGACAGCATTGAAGCAAAATTCCCAGTACGCTGGCTCAACATTTACGGGTTGCACGACGCCGCACTGCTCAGCGCCATCGGCAAACGATTCGGCCTGCACCCTCTGGTGCTGGAGGACATCCTCAACACCGACCAGCGCCCGAAGGTCGACGCCTATGATGACTATCTGTATGTGGTAACCCAGGTTTACGACCCCTCGCGCGTAAGGACCGATCTGGCCACCGACCAGATCAGCATGGTGATCTGCCACGACGTGGTCCTTACTTTCCAGGAGCGGCGCACCGGCACCTTCGAGCCGATACGCCAGCGTCTGCGCATCGAGAAAAGCCCGATTCGACGTGAGGGCTGCGACTATCTGGCTTACGCACTTCTCGACACAGTTGTCGATGGTTATTTCAGCATCATCGAAAGACTGGGCGATCAGTGCGAGGAGCTGGAAGAGGAAATCCTTGGCGTACCCAAACGCGGGGCACTCCAGAAGGCGCACGCCCTGAAGCGGGAGATTTCCCACCTGCGGCGTTCGATCTGGCCACTGCGCGAAGTGATGAGTTCATTGCAGCGCAACCACGCGGAGTTTTTTGGTACAGAAACACAGCTGTACCTGCGCGATATCTATGATCACACGGTGCATCTGCTGGAACAGCTGGAAGACTTGCGTGACCTGCTGACGGGTTTGCTCGACATCTACCTGAGTAGCGTCAGCAACCGGGTCAACATGGAAGTACGAGCACTGACGGTGGTAACCACGATGTTCATGCCCGCCGCACTGGTCACAGGCATTTTCGGCATGAACTTCCGCCAGATGCCTTTACTGGAATCCCCTGACGGTTTCTGGCTGGCACTATCGACGATGGCCTGCGTCGCCCTGCTGATGCTGGCGCTGTTCTGGCGGCGGCGACTGCTGCGCTAGGGCGCGTTCGATTAGAGGGTATCGAGCCAGATATCCAAGCCCTGTGCATTGAGCTCGATATCCGTTGCCCATAGCTGCAACACCTCGGCGGGTGCGAGTTTGCAACCAAAGCGCTCGACCTCATTGACAACGAGATGCGCCAGATTGGCGCGGATTCGGGCATGGCGGTCTGGTCCCGGTCGGGATTCCCGACGAGCGATCTCCACATGTGCATCGACGAGCCGATGGAGCTCCGCAGCCTTCTGCTCGACATCCCGCAACTCGCTGAAGTGAGTGAGGTAAGTTACACGCGGCTGATACGACATCAACAGGTCAATCGACTGGTGCATGGCCTGTGGATCGAACTGAACCGGCGTTGTTGTCGGAAAGACGAACTGCCGCCCGTCGGTATCAAGCTCACGATAGGACAGTCCGAAAGTATCGCCAGTAAAGATCGCATCGCTTCCACGGTCAACGATACAGATGTGATGACGGGCGTGGCCGGGCGTATCCAGGCAAACCAGCTCACGGTTGGCTAGCCGGATGATGGTTTCATTCGGTGCCTCGATGATCCGCGTACTATCGATCGGCAGGATCTCGCCATACATGCGGCGAACCTCGGCAGCACCATACACGGCTGCAGCACCGGCAACCAGCTTGCTCGGATCGGCCATGTGGCGGGCGCCACGAGGATGCACGACCAACCGGGCATTGGCAAAAGCTCGCATCAGCGCACCAGCACCACCCGCGTGATCGAGATGGATATGCGTCAGGATGACGTAATCGACACTCTCGGCTGAAAGCCCCATGCACTGCAAGGCGGCCTGCACACGCGGCAGCGATTCATTGGTGCCTGTATCGACAATCGCGACCCGACCGTCTTCAACAATGAAGTGGATGGCGGCGTGATGGGCACGCACATAGCCGGAGTCGATGGCGCTGACACCGTGGGCATACTGAAAAATGGTTGGCAACATGATACTTCCTGATTCGAGGTGGCGATTATAGTTGCTCTTCGACTTCGCCTGTGACAACCTTCGCGTTTTTCCGCATTACGGAATCTTATGAGTCATTTTTTTGCTGATGATGGCGAAAAACTTCATCTGAAAATCTCGGGTGAAGGCCCACCACTGGTGATGCTTCACGGCTGGACAGCCAGCCACCAGGAGTGGTTTCCATTCCTTGCCGAACTCAACAAGCACCACACCGTTTACCGCTGGGACGCCCGGGGGCACGGTGGTCATAGTCTGCTGACGAGCACAGCGCCCACCGTCTCACGCATGGCAAAGGATCTTTTCAACCTGCTGGAGCATTTCGACCTTGCCGACGTATGCGCGGTCGGCCACTCCATGGGAGCCTTGACCCTTTGGCAGTACATCCGCGACTTTTCAGCGGCTCGCCTCGGAAAAATCTGCCTGATCGATCAGTCTCCCCGCCTGCTTACTGATGACGATTGGTCCAACGGGATCTATGGCAATTTCGATCGCAGCCGCGCAAATTCGTTTGTTGCCGAACTGGAACAGAATTTCGCAGAATCGGTACTCAGGCTCAGTGCGCTAGGACTGAATGCCCGAGCACGGGAAAAATATCTGGAAAACGCCAAAGGCTGGGAAAAATCGCGGACGTGGCTAGGGCAGCTGGATGCAAAACCCTTGATTACGTGCTGGCAAAGCCTGACAGAAGCCGATTATCGTGATGTGCTGGAGCAAATCCGGATACCGGCGCTTCTGATTTACGGCGGCGAAAGTAATTTTTACCATGGCAGCACCGCAACCTTTGTCCGTGACTGCATACCAGAGGCGATCCTTCATATCTATGAAGGCACGGACCACTCACCGCACCAGTGGCAACGCGAACGTTTCACGCAGGATCTTTTGCGCTTTGCCTCCTAGGAGCGAAGGCGTGACAAGAATTTCTTGCGAAAGTCAGCCAGTTTGGGCGCGATAACCAAAGTGCAGTAGCCTTGGTCCGGGTTTCTTTCAAAGTAGTTCTGGTGATAGGCCTCGCCTGGATGGAAGCGCGCATCCATAATCACTTCGGTGACGATCGGCTGACTCCAATAGCCCGCGCGGTTAAACTCATCGATCACGTCCTCAGCCTGCATTCGCTGATCGGCATCCTGACCGACGATGATCGAACGATATTGCGTACCGACATCATGCCCCTGACGGTTAAGCGTCGTCGGGTCATGTAGAGAAAAGAAGATTTCCAGCAACTCCCGATAGCTGATTCGCGCTGAGTCGAAGCTGATACGCAGAACTTCTGCATGACCAGTCCGGCCACTGCAAACAGCTTCGTACGTAGGCGCTTCCGTTGCCCCTCCTGCATAGCCGCACACAACCTCTTCTACACCACGGACCTGACGAAATAGTGTATCCAGACACCAGAAACAGCCGCCGCCAAATACCGCTACAGAATCAACCATACCCCCCCTCTCCACTACGATAAAAACCGGCATCTAAGGTTCACAACAGATCCGACAACAGCATTCTCGCAACGTTGCGGGAAAAAACTGAAAAAGGAACCCCCTGCTATTCGTTGGATTCAGGGGGTTTTTGCGATGGGTGCTGTAGAAAAGGCACACCCCCGAAGCTGATTAGCTTAGGGGGTGTTTTTATGGGGTAGCCTGGCGGTGACCTACTTTCGCACACGGGAAGTGCACTATCATCGGCGCGGTTTCGTTTCACGGTCCTGTTCGGGAAGGGAAGGGGTGGGTCCGAAACGCTATGGCCGCCAAGCATAACTTGTTGCCTTGACGCTGGGCGTCGAGGCCAAAACTGGAAGAAGGGGGTTGTTGGTTGTGATTGTTTAGAGTTGCGCTGTTGCAGATCCAAGGTTATAGGATCAAGCCGCACGGGCAATTAGTACTGGTTAGCTTAACGCATTACTGCGCTTCCACACCCAGCCTATCAACGTTGTGGTCTTCAACGACCCTTTAGCGGGATCAAGTCCCGAGGGAAATCTTATCTTGAGGCGAGTTTCACGCTTAGATGCTTTCAGCGTTTATCTCTTCCGAACTTAGCTACCCGGCGATACGACTGGCGTCATAACCGGTACACCAGAGGTTCGTCCACTCCGGTCCTCTCGTACTAGGAGCAGGCCCCCTCAAATTTCCAGCGCCCACGGCAGATAGGGACCAAACTGTCTCACGACGTTTTAAACCCAGCTCACGTACCTCTTTAAATGGCGAACAGCCATACCCTTGGGACCGGCTACAGCCCCAGGATGAGATGAGCCGACATCGAGGT
>JAUPVD010000044.1 GCA_030917225.1 Pseudomonadota bacterium | reverse complement strand
GTGGCGGCGCAGGTCCTCTATTTCAAATTCACCGGCGGCAAGCGCATCTTCCGCATGGCGCCGCTGCACCACCACTACGAACTCGGTGGGTGGAAGGAAACACAGGTAGTGGTCCGCTTCTGGATCATCACCATCATGCTCGTGCTGTTCGGGCTGTCGACACTGAAGTTGCGTTGAGATGAAAACGAAAACATCGAACCACGGCGAACACAGCGTGCACGGCGAATGCAAAAGCCTTTTCGGCTACTGCTTTTTCGCTGTGTTCGCCGTGCACGCCGTGGTTAAAAAAGGTTTTCCAGCATGAACCTCAACGGCAAACAGGCACTGGTACTCGGCCTCGGCGAATCGGGGCTGGCGATGGCGAAGTGGCTCGCGCGCGAAGGTGCGCGCGTCCGCGTTGCCGACAGCCGTGCCGTGCCGCCGAACGCTGCCCAGCTTGCTGCTGCCGTGCCGGGCGCCGAGCTGGTGGCCGGGCCGTTTGCTGCCAGCACCTTTGCCAGTGCCGATCTGGTGGCCATCTCGCCGGGCCTGCCGGTACAGGAAGCCAACGTGCAGGCGGCGCTGGCAGCCGGCGTGCCGGTTGTTTCCGAAATCGAGCTGTTCGCCTGGGGCGTGCGCCGGCTGACGCCGGCGGCGAAGATCGTCGCCATTACCGGCAGCAACGGCAAGACCACGACCACGGCACTGGCTGGCGCACTGGCGCTGGCGGCCGGACGCAAGGCGGCGGTCGCCGGCAACATCAGCCCGGCAGCGCTCGATGCACTGATGGCGGCCATCGATGCCGATGCGCTGCCCGAGCTGTGGGTGCTCGAACTCTCGAGCTTCCAGCTGGAAACGACGCACCACCTGAACGCCGATGCGGCCACCGTGCTCAACATTTCCGAAGACCATCTTGACCGTTACGACGGGCTGGAGGGTTACGCTGCCGCCAAGGCGCGCATCTTCAAGGGTTGCCGGGCGATGGTGCTGAATCGCGACGATGACCGCAGCCTGGCCATGGGCCGTTGCGGCAAGAGCATCGTCACCTTCGGGCTGGATAAGCCGCCGCGTGCCGCCGACTACGGTGTGGTGGACGGTTGGCTGATGCGTGGCAACGAGCAATTGCTGGCGCTGGCCGATCTCAAGCTCGCCGGCCTGCACAATGCCGCGAATGCGCTGGCGGCGCTGGCGCTGCTCGAAGCTGTCGGCGTGTCGCCGCAATCGGTGCTGGCGGCCCTGCGCGAGTTCCGCGGTCTGGCTCATCGTGTGGAGTTCGTTGCGTCCATCGAAGGCGTCGACTACTACGACGACTCGAAGGGCACCAATGTCGGGGCGACGCTGGCGGCCATCAACGGCATGGGCCGCAAGCTGGCGATCATCCTTGGCGGCGACGGCAAGGGGCAGGATTTCTCGCCGCTGAAACCGGCGTTGGCGGCGCATGGCCGCGCTGCCGCGCTGATCGGCCGCGACGCGGCGGCCATCGAGGCGGCGATTGCCGGTTGCGGCGTTCCGCTGCAGCGCTGCGCCGACATGACGGCCGCGGTTTCCTATTGCGCCGGGCAGGCAAAAGCCGGCGACGCTGTGCTGTTGTCGCCGGCCTGTGCCAGCCTCGATATGTACCGGAACTACGCGCACCGCGCCGAGGCCTTCGTTGCTGCCGTGAAGTCTCTGGAGGGCGCGACATGCTGATCCAGGCGCTCGACAGCCCCCGCCGCATGCCTTCCGAAGTGGACTACGCGCTGCTCTGGAGCACGCTGCTGCTGCTCTTCTTCGGCATGGTGATGGTCTACTCGGCGTCGATTGCCATCGCCGAGGCGGGCAGGTTCACCAGCCACCAGCCGGCCTATTTCCTGACCCGGCATGCGATTTTCCTGTGCATCGGCATCATCGCTGCGGCGGTGGCTTTCCAGGTGCCGCTCGCCACCTGGCAGCAGCTGTCGCCGTGGTTGTTCGTGGCCGGGGTCGTGCTGCTCATCGTCGTACTCATTCCCGGCGTCGGGCGCGACGTCAATGGTGCCCGCCGCTGGCTGCCGCTGGGCATCGCCAACCTGCAGCCGTCGGAACTCATGAAGCTGTTCGCCGTGCTCTACGCTGCCGACTACACCGTGCGCAAGATGGCGGTGATGCACGATCTGAAGAAGGCCTTCCTGCCAATGTTCGGTGCCATGGCCTTCGTCGGCATGCTGCTGCTCAAGGAGCCGGACTTTGGCGCCTTCGTCGTCATCACCTCGATTGCCATCGGCATCCTCTTTCTCGGCGGCATGCGTGCCCGCCTGTTCGCCGTGCTGATCGTGCTGCTGCTCGCCGCCTTCGCCGTGCTGATCATCGTCTCGCCCTACCGGCGCGACCGCATCTTCGGCTTCATGGATCCGTGGGCCGACGCCTTCGGTCGCGGCTACCAGCTCTCGCACGCACTGATTGCCTTCGGTCGCGGCGAGCTGTTCGGTGTCGGTCTCGGCGCCTCGGTCGAAAAACTGTTCTATCTCCCGGAGGCGCATACCGACTTCCTGCTCGCGGTGATTGCCGAAGAGCTTGGCCTGGTCGGCGTGGTCCTGGTCATCGGGCTGTTCGCCCTGATCATCCAGCGTGCATTCTCGATCGGTCGCCAGTCGGTGGCGCTCGACCGCCTCTATCCGGCGCTGGTGGCCATGGGCATCGGTATCTGGATTGGCGTGCAGGGCTTCATCAACATGGGTGTGAACATGGGCTTGCTGCCGACCAAGGGGCTGACCCTGCCGCTGATGAGCTTCGGCGGTTCCGGCATTCTCGCCAATTGCGTTGCGCTGGCCATCCTGCTGCGCGTCGATTGGGAAAACCGCCAGCTGATGCGGGGGGCCAAGCTGTGACGATCCAGGCGCCTACCCTCATGGTCATGGCCGGCGGTACCGGCGGGCACGTCTTTCCCGGTCTGGCGGTCGCGGATTCCTTGCGCGCCCGCGGCTGGAATGTGGTCTGGATGGGTAACCCGGCCGGCATGGAAGCCCGGCTGGTGGCCGAGCGCGGCTACGGTACGGAGAACTTCGCCCCCGTTCGTTTCGGCGCGCTGCGCGGCAAGGGCCTGCTCAGGAAGCTGCTGCTGCCGTTTTCGCTGCTTTCCGGCTGCTGGCAGGCCGCGCGCGAAATTCGCCGCGTCCGCCCCGACGTGATCCTCGGCATGGGCGGCTACATCAGTTTTCCCGGTGGCATGATGGCCGCGCTCCTGGGCAAACCACTGGCGCTGCACGAGCAGAATTCCGTTGCCGGCCTGGCCAATCGGGTGCTGGCGAAAATTGCCGACAAGATCCTTTCCGGCTTCCCCGATGTGCTGCCGGGCGCGATCTGGGCCGGCAATCCGGTGCGCGCCGACATCGCTGCACTGCCGGCGCCGGCCGAGCGTTTCGCTGCGCACGACGGACCGACTCGCGTACTGGTGCTGGGCGGCAGTCTTGGCGCAGCGGCCTTGAACGAAATGGTGCCGAAGGGCCTGGCGCTGATTCCGGAAGAGGAGCGGCCGCAAGTGGTGCACCAGGCGGGCGAGAAACATCTCGCCGCGCTGCAGGCCAACTATTCTGCGGCAGGCGTACAGGCGCACTGCGTCACCTTCATCGAGGACATGGCCGGTGCCTACGAGTGGGCCGATCTGGTGATCTGCCGCGCCGGTGCGCTGACGGTGGCCGAACTCGCTGCTGCTGGCGTCGCCAGCATCCTCGTGCCGTTCCCGCATGCGGTCGATGACCACCAGACGAGCAACGCGAAATTCCTGTCGCAGACCGGCGGCGCCATCCTGCTGCCGCAGTCCGAGATGACGCCGGAAAAGATCGCCCTGATCCGCAACTACAGCCGCGATCAACTGCTGCAGATGGCCGAGCGCGCTCGTGAAGTTGCCAAACCCGATGCCACCGAAATCGTGGCCCTGGCCTGCAGGGAGCTGGTGAAATGAAACACAAGGTCAAACACATCCACTTCGTTGGCGTTGGCGGTTCCGGCATGAGCGGCATTGCCGAAGTGCTCGCCAACCTCGGCTTTACCGTCTCCGGTTCGGACATTGCCGAAAGCGCTGTTACCCGCCGCCTCGCCGGCCAGGGTGTGCAGGTGCGGATCGGTCACGCCGGCGACAACATCGCTGCGGCCGATGCCGTGGTGGTGTCCACGGCAGTGAAGGCCGACAACCCGGAAGTGGTGGCGGCGCGTGAAAAGAAGGTGCCAGTGGTGCCGCGAGCCCAGATGCTGGCCGAACTGATGCGCCTGAAGCAGGGCATCGCCATTGCCGGTACGCACGGCAAGACGACCACCACCAGTCTCGTTGCCTCGATCCTCGCCGAAGGCGGGCTGGACCCGACCTTCGTCATCGGCGGCCGCCTGAACGCAGCCGGTGCCAATGCGCGGCTGGGCAGCGGCGACTTCATCGTTGCCGAGGCTGACGAGTCGGACGCCTCCTTCCTGTTCCTGAGCCCGGTGGTGTCGGTGGTGACCAACATCGACGCCGACCATATGGAAACCTACGGCCACGACTTCGGCCGGCTCAAGGGGGCCTTCGTCGATTTCCTGCAGCGTCTGCCGTTCTACGGTGTCGCCGTGCTCTGTGCCGACGACCCGAACGTGCGCGAGATCATGCCGCAGGTGTCGAAGCAGATCGTCACCTACGGACTCGATCCGAAAGCCAACGTGCATGCGGAGAACGTCGTGGCTGCCGACGGCCAGATGAAGTTCGACTGCGTCCGCGTCAATGGCAGCATCAGCCGCTTCCCGGTGACGCTGAACCTGCCCGGCATGCATAACGTGCTCAATGCGCTGGCGGCGATTGCCGTGGCCACCGAAGTGCAGGTGTCGGACGCCG
>JAUPVD010000043.1 GCA_030917225.1 Pseudomonadota bacterium | reverse complement strand
CTGGCATTCTGCGCAACTCGGCTGGCGAGCGTTTCATGGAACGCTATGCACCGAACGCCAAGGATCTGGCTTCGCGCGACGTTGTCTCGCGCGCCATGGTCACCGAAATCAACGAAGGTCGCGGTTGTGGTCCGAACAAGGATTTCGTGCTGCTCGACATCACGCACCTTGATCCGGCAACGATCATGAAGCGCCTGCCGGGTATTCGCGAGATATCGATCCAGTTCGCCGGTATCGACCCGATCAAGGCGCCGATCCCGGTCGTGCCGACCTGTCACTATCAGATGGGCGGTATTCCGACCAACTACAAGGGTCAGGTCATTGCCGATGCAAGCGGCAAGCCGGTCACCGGCTTCTACGCTGCCGGCGAATGCGCCTGCGCCTCGGTGCACGGTGCCAACCGCCTCGGCACGAACTCGCTGCTTGATCTGCTGGTGTTCGGCAAGTCCTCCGGCGATACCGTCATTGAAGACATGGTCTCGATGCCGAAGGACCACAAGGCGCTGCCGGCCGGATTTGCCGACAAGACCCTGGCCCGCCTGTCGCGTCTGGAAAACCAGACCAACGGCAGCAGCGTCAACGACACTCGTCTGGCCATGCAACGCACGATGCAGAACCACTGCGGCGTGTTCCGTTTCAAGGACAAGCTGGAAGAGGGCGTGCAGAAGATTCTGGAAATTGAGAAGCAGGTTGCAGTCACCGAGATCAAGGACAAGTCCAAGGTCTGGAATACGGCCCGCGTCGAAGCGCTGGAACTCGACAACCTGATCGAAGTGGCCAAGGCCACCATGGTCTGCGCCAACGCCCGCAAGGAATCGCGTGGCGCCCACGTTCGCGATGATGCGCCGGATACAGCGGAGAATCCGAACGGCCGTAACGATGCCGAATGGCACAAGCACACGCTGTGGTCGCGTGACGGCAACAAGCTGTCGTACAAGCCGGTGAACATGACCCCGCTGTCCGTCGAAACGATCGCGCTGAAGACGCGTTCCTACTGATCGCGCGTCTTAGCCCAGGAGCTCAAGAATATGGCAACCAGTACCATGCAGTTCAAGATCTACCGCTACGATCCGGACAAGGACAACGCGCCGTACATGCAGGACATCTCGATCGAAGTCGATGATGTCACCGACCGCAAGCTGCTCGACGTTCTGACCAAGCTCAAGGCCAAGGACGACACGCTGTCCTACCGTCGTTCCTGCCGCGAAGGCATCTGCGGTTCCGACGCGATGAACATCAACGGCAAGAACGGCCTCGCCTGCCTGACCGAGATCAAGGATCTCAAGCAGCCGGTCGTCCTGCGTCCGCTGCCCGGCCTGCCGGTCATCCGCGACCTGATCGTGGACATGACCCAGTTCTTCAAGCAGTACCACTCGATCAAGCCGTACCTGATCAACGACACGCCGCCGCCGGAGCGCGAGCGCCTGCAGTCGCCGGAAGACCGCGAAGAACTCAACGGTCTCTACGAGTGCATCCTGTGCGCCTGCTGCTCGACCTCGTGCCCGTCGTTCTGGTGGAACCCGGACAAGTTCGTCGGCCCGGCCGGTCTGCTCAATGCCTATCGCTTCATCGCCGATACGCGTGACCAGGCCACCAATGAGCGCCTCGACGACCTTGAGGATCCATATCGTCTGTTCCGCTGCCATACCATCATGAACTGCGTCGATGTTTGCCCGAAGGGTCTCAACCCGACTCAGGCCATCGGCAAGATCAAGGAAATGATGGTCCGCCGCGCGGTATAAGGGTGGAACGCGATGCATTGAATCGCCTGCAGTGGCGTTGCACTCGCCGCGCCCTGCTGGAACTGGACCTGATCCTCGGGAAATTCCTTGTTGAGGAGTTTCCCGCGCTCAGCGAGGCGGAGAAGCAAGTCTTCGCCGTGCTGGCGGACATGGAAGATCACGATCTCTGGCCGATGGTGAATGGCTCGGAGGAGTGCGAAGATGCGCAGCAGGCGGGGATCATCGCCATGCTGCGTAAGAGTGAAGTAAGGAAGCCGCTTTAACGTGGCGGCTACCTGGAAAGCTGCGAAAACATAACCTGTACAAGGGACTTAACCATGACGACCGAACGCAAGGCAATTCTGACCATCGACGGACAGGCTCCCGTCGAATTCCCGATCATGTCGCCGACTCACGGCAACGATTGTGTCGATATCCGCACGCTGGGTGGGAAAACGGGTCTGTTCACGTACGATTCCGGCTTCCTTTCCACCGCCAGCTGCAAGTCGAAAATTGCCTTCATCGACGGTGACAAGGGCGAACTGCTGTATCGCGGCTACCCGATCGAACAACTGGCCGAGCAGTGCAACTTCCTCGAAGTAACCTATCTGCTGAAGAATGGCGAACTGCCGAACGCCAAGCAGAAAACCGATTTTGAATCGACCATCAAGAAGCACACGATGGTGCACGAGCAGCTTTCCCGCTTCTACTCCGGCTTCCGTCGCGACGCCCACCCGATGGCCGTCATGACTGGTGTCGTCGGTGCCCTGTCGGCGTTCTACCACGACGCCATGGACTTCTCGGACGCCGAGCACCGCAACATCAGCTTCAACCGTCTGGTCGCCAAGATGCCGACGATCGTCGCCATGGCCTACAAGTACAACACCGGTGCGCCGTTCATGTACCCGGACAACGATCTGGACTACGCCGCCAACTTCATGCGCATGATGTTCGGCAATCCGTGCGAGAAGTATGTTCCGAACCCGGTTCTGGTTCGTGCGCTCGACGTGATCTTCACGCTGCACGCTGACCATGAGCAGAACGCCTCGACCTCGACCGTGCGTCTGGCCGGTTCGTCGGGTGCCAACCCGTTCGCCTGTATCGCTGCCGGTATTGCCTGTCTGTGGGGCCCGGCACACGGCGGTGCCAACGAGGCCTGTCTGCAGATGCTGGAAGAAATCGGCGACGTGTCGCGCGTCGGCGAGTACATCAAGCGCGCCAAGGACAAGAACGACTCCTTCAAGCTGATGGGTTTCGGTCACCGCGTCTACAAGAACTTCGACCCGCGCGCCAAGCTGATGCGCAAGGTCTGCGGCGATGTGCTGGCCGAACTCGGTCTGCAGAACGACCGCCTGTTCAAGCTGGCCATGGAACTGGAAAAAATCGCTCTGGAAGATCCCTACTTCGTCGAGAAGAAGCTCTACCCGAACGTCGACTTCTACTCTGGCATCGTGCAGAAAGCCATCGGCATCCCGACCGAGATGTTCACCTGTATCTTCGCGCTGGCCCGTACGGTTGGCTGGATGACGCAGTGGGAAGAGATGATCACCGATCCGGAATACAAGATCGGCCGTCCGCGCCAGCTTTACATGGGTGCTGCCCGGCGCGATGTCGTGCCGCTCGGCAAACGGTAAGAAAACAGGGGCGGCGATGTACCGCCCCTTTCTGCATGTGCCGGTGGCAGCATCCGATGTTGCTGCCGGCAGCTCCGACCGAATTCAAGATTTACACCCGCTACCACAGGTGAAGCCATGATGACCCAGCTGTTTGGCAACTCATATCTCTTCGGCGGCAACGCGCCGTTTGTTGAAGAGCTGTACGAAAACTATCTCGATAACCCCGGTTCCGTGCCTGATGAATGGCGCGACCATTTCGACAAGCTGGCGCAGATGCCGGGCTATGTCGCCCGCGATGTGCCGCACGCACCGGTAGTCGCCGCCTTTGCCGAACAGGCCAAGCAGGGTGGTTTCCGCCCAGCTGCCGGCGGCGCTCAGGTTGACGACAAGAAACAGGTTGGTGTTCTGCAACTGATCAATGCCTACCGTTTCATGGGTACGCGCTGGGCCAACCTCGATCCGCTCAAGCGCATGCCGCGCCCCGAGCTGCCGGAACTGGAGCCGTCGTTCTACGGCTTCTCCGATGCCGACAAGAACGCCACATTCAACGTCGGTTCGTTCAAGGGTTGCCCCGAGCATGCCCAGTTTGGCCAGTTGCTCGAGTCGCTGAAGGAAACGTATTGCGGCTCCGTCGGTGTCGAGTACATGTACATGAACGAGATCGCCGAGAAGCGCTGGTTGCAGGATCGCCTTGAGCCGATCCGCAGCAAGGCGTCTTACACCGCCGATCAGAAAAAGCGCTTCCTCGAGCGCCTGACGGCTGCCGAAACGCTGGAGCGTTATCTGCATACCCGTTATGTCGGCCAGAAGCGCTTCTCGCTCGAAGGCGGCGATTCGCTGATCCTGTCGATGGACGAACTGATCCGTACCGCCGGTGGTCTGGGTGTCGACGAGATCGTCATCGGCATGGCCCACCGCGGTCGTTTGAACGTGCTGGTCAATACGCTGGGCAAGGCACCAGCGATGCTCTTCGATGAATTCGAAGGCAAGAAGGCACAGGATCTGTCGGCGGGTGACGTCAAGTACCACATGGGCTACTCGTCCGACGTGTCGACCCCTGGAGGTGCCTGTCACCTGACGCTGGCTTTCAACCCATCGCACCTCGAAATCGTCAACCCGGTCGTCGTTGGTTCGGTCTATGCGCGCCAGGTACGTCGTGGCCAGGGTGGCAAGGACAAGGTCCTGCCGGTGCTGATCCATGGCGATGCGGCCGTTGCCGGCCAGGGCGTCAACCAGGAAATGATCAACTTCGCGCAGACCCGCGGCTACGGTACGGGCGGCACGGTGCACATCGTGGTGAACAACCAGATCGGCTTCACCACTTCCGATCCGCGCGACTATCGTTCCTCGCTGTATTGCACCGACATCTTCAAGATGGCCGATGCACCGATCTTCCACGTCAATGGCGACGATCCGGAAGCTGTCGCGCTGGTGACCCAGTTGGCCATGGAATTCCGTCAGCAGTTCAAGAAGGACGTGGTCATCGACATCATCTGCTTCCGCAAGCTCGGCCACAACGAGCAGGACGAGCCGATGGTGACGCAGCCCCTGATGTACAAGAAGATCGCCCAGCACCCCGGTACCCGCAAGCTCTACGCCGACAAGCTCGCGGCGCAGGGTGTGATCGCCGCCGGC
>JAUPVD010000042.1 GCA_030917225.1 Pseudomonadota bacterium | reverse complement strand
GCGCTGCGCGGCCGGCGAGAAAGGCGGCACCCACCATGCTGGCCGTTCCGCCCAGGATGCCGGCACTGCCGTTGCTGCCCTTGTGGCTGTTGCGCAGGCGCGGCCGGAGCAGGTCAGCAAAACAGTCGCGCGCGACGACTTCACCATCTGGTACGACCAGCGCTGCTGCATCCAGATCCAGTGAAGCCGTCTGCAGTTCGCCACAATGGTCCGGCCCATCGGCCGTCAGCAGACCGGGTTTGCCGGCGATGAAGGTGAGGGTGTGGCTGGCGCGAATGATGCTGCCGCGCACGGTGCCGGTGCCGGCATCCAGCCCGCTCGGGCAATCGAGCGCCAGCAATGGACAGGCACTGCAGGCAGAAAGGGCGTTGGCGGCGGCGATGAGTTCGGCGTAGCGGCCGTCGATAGTGCGTTCCAGGCCGATGCCGAACAGCGCATCGATGATCAGCCCCCAGCGGGCAACTTCGGGAATGGCCTTGAGTTCGTGGCCGCCGGCGTCGAGAAAGCGCTGGCGTGCGGCAGCGGCATCGGCGGGGAGCCGTGTTGCGTCGCCAACAAAAACCAGCCGGACATCGCAGAAGCGTCGCTGCAGGTGCATGCCGGCCTCGAAGCCGTCGCCGCCGTTGTTGCCGGGGCCGGCGAGGATCAGCAGCGGCAGCTGGCTGTCGCGCAGCAACGTGCAGGCGAGATCGGCAGCGGCGAGGCCGGCACGCTGCATCAGCGGTTGATCGCTGGCAGCGGCTTCCAGTTTGCGCAAACCGGCAGCGCGGTAGAGGGGGGCGTTGTGCATGTGAGGGATTCTAGCCAAAGAAACAGTGCTTTGCCGTAATCACCGTTGTGGCATGGATGGCGACGGTGTCGTCGATGGGTTGGGCATAGCCACCGGCCATGGCCAGGGCGACGGGGATGCTGCGTGTACGGCAGGCTTCCAGCACCCGTCGGTCGCGTGCTTCCAGCCCAGCAAAGCTCAGGTCGAGGCGCCCCAGGCGGTCACCGGCATACGGGTCGGCACCGGCGAGGTAGATCACCAGTTCGGGCTGGCTGCGTGCCAGCGTCTCTTCCAGGCCGGTGTCGAGTGCGGCGAGATAGGCATCGTCGCCGGTGCCATCGGCGAGTTCGATATCAAGATCGCTGCATTCCTTTTCGAAGGGAAAATTGCGGGCGCCGTGGATGGAGAAGGTGAAGACGCTGTCGTCGCCTTTAAGGATGGCGGCGGTGCCGTTGCCCTGATGGACATCGCAGTCGATGATCGCCACGCGCCTGACGCGGCCTTCGGCCTGCATGGCCCGGGCAGCAACAGCGGCATCGTTGAAGACGCAGAAGCCTTCGCCACGGTCGGCGTGGGCGTGGTGCGTGCCACCGGCCAGATTGGCGGCACAGCCGTCGGCAAGGGCTGCGCGACACGCCGCGAGGGTGGCGCCCGCCGAGCGCAGTGAGCGTTCGACCATGCCCGGGCTCCAGGGAAAGCCGATGCGCTTGAGTTCTGCCGCGCCGAGTTCGCCGTTGCTGACGCGCTGGATGTAGGCGAGGTCGTGCGCCCGCTGCAGTTCTTCCGTCGTTGCGGCCGCCGGTGTGGTGAAGTCGGCAGGGGTGAATTCACCGCTGGCCAGCAGGCGCTGGCGCAAGCGGGAATATTTCTCCATCGGAAAACGGTGCCCCGGCGGCAAGGGCAGGACGAAAACGTCGGTGTAATAGAGCTTCACGCGACACTGCCCGGGTTTGCTTTCCGTGGGGCGAAGATCAGTTCAGCGCGGCCGAGAGGGCTCGGCGGTACTCGCGTACCAGATCGTCGTACTGCTCGCTGCCGGCAAGCACTTCAAAGAGTTGCAGCAGCGCCTTGCGACCGGCGCCTTCGTTGAAGAAGCGATCGCGGCGAACGACTTCCATGGCATCCTCGAAAGCTTCGCGGTAACGGCCGGCGGCGGCCAGTGCGCGCGAACGCTCGAGGCGTGCTGCGTGGTCATCGGGGTTGGCGGTGAGGCGGGCATCGAGCTCCGTGGTGTCGATTTTCTCGCCAGCCAGTGCCAGCCGGGCGCGCAGCGCCTGGGCGCGGTCGGCCAGTTGGGCAAAGTCGCTGCCGAGCAGGGCGCCGGCTTCTTCGTTGCGGCCGAGGGTGAGCAGGATTTCGACGCCATCAAGGCGTACGGCTTCGTTCTTGGGGTCGAGCTGGCTGGCGTGCACAAGCGTAGCCAGCGCTTCTTCCTGCTTGCCAGCAGCCAGCAGGGCAGCGGCTTCTTCACGCAGTGGCTCGGCCGGCGAGGGGGTCAGGCGGTCGAGGAAGGCGCGCAGTTCGCTTTCCGGTTTGGCGCCGGTAAATTCATCGACGATGCGCCCCTCAAAGACCACCTTGACCGTCGGAATGCTGCGCACGCCGAACTGCTGCGAGATCTCCGGGTTTTCATCGGAATTGATCTTGGCCAGCAGGAAGCGGCCGCCGTATTCCTCGACCAGCTTTTCCAGCATCGGCTTCAAGGTCTGGCAGGGCTGGCACCATGGGGCCCAGAAATCGACCACGACCGGTACGTTCCGGGAGGCCTGGAGGACGCCAGCC
The DNA here is from genome assembly GCA_030917225.1 of Pseudomonadota bacterium. Taxonomy (GTDB): domain Bacteria; phylum Pseudomonadota; class Gammaproteobacteria; order Burkholderiales; family Rhodocyclaceae; genus Proximibacter. The sequence continues at coordinate 923 of JAUPVD010000042.1, read as the reverse complement.
TCGAAATTCTCGATACCGACGTCGTAGGAAAACTCGCTCATATTCTCGATCCTGAAATGCGGAAAGCGCGATTATCGCGCAGAACCGTGCAGAACAAGCCGCAGCTCCCGCTATTTGGTTGGCTGACCCACGGCTGTTAATGCCGACGCCATCAATTCGCGCTACTATTCCGGCAAATGAGCTTTCCAGATTCCATAGACAAACGTTTTCCGGCCAACGGCAAGAGACCCGAGGATTTTGTTGTCCTTACCGTGGTGCTGTTCCTCGGTTTCCTCTGGGCCTTTGTGGCCTACTGGGCCATCAGTTCCCGCGCTGAAATTCTCGCCGGGACCGAACAGGTTCTCCGGCGCATGGATCATGCGGTCGGTGAGCAAACGCGCCGGCAGTTTGCCCTGATCGGTGTCTTCCTCGGCGCTGCCGATCAGTGGATCACCGACAACCCGGGGGCCGACCCGCGTAGCGACTTGCGTTTTCGCCGTCTGGTGGAAGACTTTCGCGAACGCACCGACCATACCATCGATATTCAGCTGGCCAGCGAAAACGGGCAGGTCTTTTCCCTGACAGCTGCCGTCCCTGCCGGTGCTGTCGCTGCGCCATCCATTGGCGATACCGACTATTTTCGTTTCGCCATGGGTGGCGATGCGAGTCGCTTCTTCATCGGGGCCCCGCAGGCCAGCGGTGTCAACGGTACCTGGCGGATTCCCGTGGCCCAGCGCCTGACGCATCCACGCAAAGGGGTGGCGGCGGCAGTGGCCGCCGTCGAGCTGTCGGCGCTGCTGGCGCTGTATGAAGAGGAACGCATCCGCCCCAATGGCGCCATCGTGCTGCTTCGCCGCGATGGCATCCTGCTGGCGCGCGCACCGCACGATGAACGTCTGATCGGAAAATCGCTCGTCGGCGGCCAACTCTACCGGGAGTTCCTG
>JAUPVD010000509.1 GCA_030917225.1 Pseudomonadota bacterium | reverse complement strand
GCGGTTCCCACAGGAAACGCCGCAAGGCGCCTGTCTGTCCATGGCTGTCCAGCCACTCGGCAACGGTAGTGTCGCGGGCCAGGCGATAGTGGCGGGTCTTCAGCGTTTGCATGAACCAGGCGGCCGAGAGTTTTTCGCCGAGGCTGGCGCCCGCTGCTTTCAATAGCCCGATGGCCAGATGCCACGGTGCGGGCAGTTCCGGGAGTTGCATCCGGAATGCCCCCGGAAAATCCAGTTGAAGCGGTGTGCGGAGCAGCGACGCTTCCGGTCGGGCGCCGACCATCTTCATCAGGCGCAGCGTTTCGCTGTAGGCGCCGACGATCAGGTGCTGGCCGTTGTCGACCGTATGGCCTTTGATTTCAACACTGCGGGCACGGCCGCCCGGCTGGCGCGAGGCCTCGAAAATCGTGACCGGGGTGCCGCCGGCAGCGAGTTCGGCAGCACAGGCGAGACCGGCCCAGCCGGCGCCGACAATGGCTACGCGCCCGAAACGGCCCACGCGTTCAGCCTTCCTTAACCCAGGTCTTGACTGCCAGCCACAGCTTTCGCAGAGGGGTCAGCGAGGTGCGCTGGGTGAGTACCTGGCAGCCATCGCGGCGGATTTCGTTGAGCAGGGCGCGATAGATGGCGGCCATGACGAGGCCCGGGCGTTGCGCACGGCGGTCACCCGGAGGCAACTGGGCGAAAGCCTGTTCGTAGTATTGCTCGGCACGCGCGATCTGGAACTCCATCAGGCGACGGAAGTTGTCGGAGTAGCGGGCGTTGAGGATGTCGGCAGCCTTGACGTCGAACTGCTGCAGCTCGTCGATGGGCAGGTAGATGCGGCCGCGGCGGGCGTCTTCGCCAACATCGCGGATGATGTTGGTGAGCTGGAAGGCCATGCCGAGGTCGTGTGCGTATTTCTGGGTCTTGCGATCCTCGTAGCCGAAAATTTCGGCGGCGAGCAGGCCGACGACGCTGGCCACGCGATAGCAGTAAAGCGACAAGGCCTTGAAGTCGAGATAGCGGGTCTGGGTGAGATCCATCTCCATGCCATCGATGATCTCAAGCAGTTGCTCCTGCGGCAGGTTGAAATGCGGCAGCACACCTTGCAACGCCTGTGTCACCGGGTGTTCCGGCTTGCCCTCGAAAAGCTTGGCCACTTCCATGCGCCACCAGACCAGCTTTGTTGAGGCGAGCTGCGGATCCTGGCATTCATCCACTACGTCATCGACCTCGCGACAGAAGGCGTAGAGGGCCGTGATGGCTCTCCGTCGCTCGGGCGGCAGGAAGAGAAAGCTGTAGTAGAAGCTGGAGCCGCTGGAGGCGGCTTTCTGTTGGCAATAGTCGTCGGCAGTCATCGGACGGGAATGGAGATGGGGGAAAACCCCGATTCGAGGTTACATGATAAGCGCTCGACCAGCCAGAAGCAGCCAGTCGGAAGCGCCGAGTGTCGGGCGGCGACGGAAGACATCGCCACGTACAAGACGGGTTTTTTCAAGGATGCGCAAGCCTCCCTGCACGGTGAAACGGATTTCCCAACCCATGCGTCCGGGAAGTTCATGGACCAGCGGCGCGCCGGAAAGCATCAGATCACGCGTTCGTTCGGTCTGAAAATCGATCAATGCCGCCCACGCGGCATCATGACGACCTTCGGCGATCTGAGATTCGCTGATGCCGAAACGGGCGAGATCGTCCTGTGGCAGATAGACGCGATCCTTCTTCCAGTCAATGGCCACATCCTGCCAGAAGTTGGCCATTTGCAGCGCACTGCAGATGGCGTCCGAGCGGCGGAGGTTTTCTGGCGTGGCGCGGTCGACGAGGTGCAGCAGCAGCCGGCCGACCGGGTTGGCGGAACGCCGACAGTAGTCGAGTACTTCTTCGTAGCTGGCGTAGCGTGGTTTCACCACATCCTGCGAAAACGCATCGAGCAGGTCGCGAAAAAGCTGGATGGGCAGTTGCCATTCGGCGATTTCGCTGGCCAGTGGGGCAAAAATTGGCCCTTCGACCAACTTTTTGCTCTCGATGCGGTCCAACTGGGCGTTGTAGGCAGCGAGATCGGCCAGACGCTCGTTCGCGCCGGCATTGCCTTCGTCGGCAATGTCGTCGGCGCTGCGGGCAAAGCGGTAGATGGCCTCGATCGGTTGCCGCAGGTGCTTGGGCAGCAGGAAAGAAGCGACCGGAAAGTTTTCGTAGTGGTCGACGGGCATGGGCTCGTGGCCATCGCCTATGTTGGCGGGAGGGTGGAAGTCGGGCGCTGATTGTACCGTGCCGATGCGGCCTCTTGTGGCAAACAGGGCGGCTGATTGGTGGCTTGCCGGCGAATTTAGAGGGTTTCGCTCAATCGTCGCAGCGCGCCTTCCCGGTTCGGGCAACTGCAGTAGAATGAATCGCATGGAAGCACGCGCGGACACTGGCGTCGGCAGTGAAGTCGGGCGTCTGGAGTCCGGATTGCATGTTCCGGCGATTGCCGGGTAGAAGGTGGTGCGGACGGAGAGACTCGAACTCTCACGCCAGAGGCGCCAGAACCTAAATCTGGTGCGTCTACCAATTCCGCCACGTCCGCACGGCGGCCATTGTAGAGGATCGTAGTTCCGGGGACCAGTGCCGGTTGTATCTTCAGGTTTCGACAGGTGCCGGCAAAGCGTTCTTGTTTCCCGGTAGTCATGGATTGGAGCTGTCATGCTGGCGCTGCGTGGTTGGTGGCAGACGGTGATGTCCCGTTCGGGGCCTGTGATCATCATGCTCCTCGCGATTCTTGCAGCCCCCGCCGATGCCCGCACTGCCGGCCCGGCCATTGACGAAGATGATGCCCCGCAGGTCAAGGCCTTGTTGTCGCAGGCCTGGGCGAGTGAGACAGGGCGCGGCTTGCGCCGCAACGTGCTGCTGGCTTCTGCGCTTTATGGGCAGGCTGGGCGGTTGGGCAGTGCCGAGGGCTACTACCGGGCGGGGAAAATCCAGCTGTCGCTTGCGCGCGGGAGTTCTGCGCAAAGAATGCTGGCAGCGTGCCTGCTCTCTTCCGCGAGCCAGTTGGGGCATCATGCTGCGCGTGCCGAGCTTGATCGCCTGTACGCATCAAGACGAATCGAGTTCTTCGGCTGCAGTGACGAGGACGATGGCTCAACAGTCTATCTGGCTCATTTTGATCTCGATCGCTATGTCACCGGCTTGCCACTCCCGCGGCAAAGAGTGGTTGCCCTGATACGTTCGCTGGCGCCGCACTATGGCGTCGATGCACGCTTGGCTTTGGCGGTGGCGACGGTCGAGTCGAATCTCGATCCCTGGGCGCTGTCGCCGAAACAGGCGATGGGGGTCATGCAGCTGATTCCGGCGACTGCCGAGCGTTTCAATGTACGCAAGCCTTTTGATGCCGAACAGAACATCCGCGGCGGGCTGGCCTACCTTCGCTGGCTGCTCGATTACTACAGAGGCGATGTCGTTCGTGTCCTCGCTGCCTACACTGCCGGAGAAAAGGCCGTGGATCGCTACGGCGGCATACCGCCCTACATGGAAACTAGGCTTTATGTTGCCCGTGTGCTGGGTTTTTCGGGCCGGAAGGTCGCTTCTCTGGCGCCGGCCCCCGGCACGCGTGCGGTGGATTGACCTCGGGTCGGCCACCTGTGTCGGTCGCACCAAAGGTTCCCTGTTGCAATATCGTCATTTCTTGATAGATTGGGAACCTTGCAGTTCGCATGATGGTCGCCCCTGAAAGGTGACTTCGAAGACTGCGGTGATTTGGAGAATCAGGATGCCGTATGTAGTGCGTAATGCCCAAGGCGCAGTTGTCGGCTTGATCAAGGAGGCCGGTAGCTTTTCCTCGGAGTTTCTTGCTGCCGATCATCCGGAAGTCTCCACTTTCATCGCCGAAGCGGAACAACTCGAACCGGGCTTGTTCTCGCTGCGCGCCGATCTGGATATGGTTCGTGTGATCGAAGACGTCATCGACGTGCTGATCGCGAAGAACCTGATCCTGCTGACGGATTTGCCGCCGGTCGTGCAACAGAAACTGCTGCAGCGCAGAAGCCGGCGTACCGAGCATTACTCCGGGCCGACGATGGACGAAGTGCAGGAGCGAGGCTTCTTCTAGCTGCGCGCTGGTGTACTCGTACTGAAACGCCGACGGATGCCGTGTTGCCCTGAGTCCCGGTCCGGCGTGATAGAATTCTCCGCTTTCTTTCCGACTAGCCGGCGCCGCTCCGGCGTGCCCATACCCGCTCCACTTAGGATTTATGCAAATGAACACCGAAAATACTAACGCCCAGCAACCGGCTCCGAGCGCCCTCGAGCGTCGCCTTGATCTGACCATCGCCATTGCTGATCTCGACAAGGATGTCGATGCTCGCCTGAAGCGCATCAGCAAGAACGTAAAGATGGCCGGTTTCCGCCCGGGCAAGGTACCGGCGAACATCGTTCGCCAGCAGCACGGCGACCAGGCGCGCCACGAGGCCCTGAACGAGGCGCTGGATCGTGCATTTGGCCAGGCTGTCATGGCACAACAACTGCGCGTTGCCGGTTACCCGCGCATCGAGCCGAAAAATACCGAAAACAGCACGCATCTTGAGTTTGCCGCCGTGTTCGAGATTTACCCGGAGGTCCAGCTGGGCGATATGTCGGCTGCCGAGGTCGAGCGCCCGGTGCTGGAAGTGACCGAAGCCGAAATCGAGAAGACCATTGAGATCCTGCGCAAGCAGCGTATCCGCTACGAAGCCGCCGACCGCGCTGCCGCCAAGGAAGACCGCGTCGTGATCGATTTCCTCGGCAAGAAGGACGGTGAGCCGTTCCAGGGTGGCCAGGCGACCGATTACCCGTTCGTGCTCGGTCAGGGCATGATGCTGGCCGACTTCGAAAACGCTGTCGAAGGCCTCAAGGCCGGCGAGGGCAAGACTTTCGACATGACCTTCCCGGAAGATTATTTCTCGAAGGAACTGGCTGGTCAGAAGGTTCAGTTCGAAATCACCGTCAAGAAGGTCAGCGGCCCCGTGCTGCCGGAACTCGATGCCGAGTTTGCCAAGACCCTCGGTGTGCCGGATGGCGACGTTGCCAAGATGCGCGAGGAGATCACCGGCAACCTGAAGCGCGAAGTCAAGAAGCGCATCCAGAGCAAGATCAAGGATCAGGTCATGGATGCGATCATCAAGGCCAACCCGATCGAGATCCCGAATGCCCTGATCGAGATGGAAGTCCATCGCCTGATGGAAAATGCCCGTCGCGACATGGAGCAGCGCGGCATGAAGATCAATGATTTCCCGATGCAGCCGGAATGGTTTGCCGAGCAGGCCAAGCGCCGCGTGACCCTGGGCCTGGTGCTGGCCGAACTGGTCAAGGTCAAGGAACTGCATGCCAAGCCGGAGCAGGTTCGCGCCATCGTCGACGAAGCCGCTCAAAGCTACGAGCATCCGGAAGAAGTCGTGCGCTGGTACTACGCCCAGCCGCAGCGCCTGCAGGAAATCGAAGGTGTGGCCATCGAGGATAACGTTGTCAGCTATGTGCTGGGCGTCGCCAAGGTGACCGACAAGGCTGCCGCGTTTGACGAACTGATGGGCCAGCAGCAGGCCTGATGAGAAACCTTGGAGGAGCAGGCATGATCGATAGTCGAAACAGCGGCCAGAGCAATTGGGATCCGCAAGGACTCGGCCTGGTGCCGATGGTCATCGAGCAGAGTGGTCGCGGCGAGCGTGCCTACGATATCTACTCGCGCCTGATCAAGGAGCGCGTCATTTTCCTCGTCGGCCCGGTCAATGACGCGACGGCCAACCTGGTGGTGGCGCAGCTTCTGTTCCTTGAGGCGGAGAATCCCGACAAGGACATCCATTTCTACATCAACTCACCGGGCGGTTCGGTGACGGCGGGTTTGTCGATCTACGACACCATGCAGTTCATCAAACCGGATGTGTCGACCCTGTGCATGGGACAGGCCTGCTCGATGGGTGCTTTTCTGCTCACCGCCGGAACCAAGGGCAAGCGTTTCGCGCTCCCGAACTCGCGCATCATGATTCACCAGCCGATGGGCGGTTTCCAGGGCCAGGCTTCGGATATCGAGATTCACGCCAAGGAAATCCTTGCCCTCCGCGCCAAGCTCAACGACATCATGGCGCACCATACCGGCCAGCCGGTTGAGCGCATTGAGCGGGATACCGATCGGGACAATTTCCTTTCGGCTCAGGAAGCGACAGAATATGGCCTTATCGACAAGGTGCTTGCCACGCGCGAAGGCATCTGATCCAATCTTTGGACGGCCCGGCAAGATATAGGAAGACGGAATATGTCCGAAAAGAAAAGCGGCAGCGAAAAACTGCTTTACTGCTCCTTCTGCGGCAAGAGCCAGCATGAAGTGAAAAAGCTTATTGCAGGCCCGTCGGTCTTCATTTGCGACGAGTGCATCGAGCTTTGCAACGACATCATCCGTGACGAGATCGCCGGAAGCGAAGATGGCAAGGCGGTTCGCTCCGATCTGCCGATCCCGCGCGAGATATGCTCCATCCTTGACCAGTACGTGATCGGCCAGGAAGCCGCCAAGCGCATTCTTTCGGTGGCGGTATACAACCACTACAAGCGCTTGCGTCACCACGCCAAGAATACCGATGAGGTTGAACTGGCCAAGAGCAACATCCTGCTCATCGGCCCGACCGGTTCTGGCAAGACGCTGCTGGCGCAGACGCTGGCTCGCCTGCTGAACGTGCCCTTCGTCATGGCCGATGCGACGACGCTGACCGAAGCCGGCTATGTCGGTGAGGACGTCGAGAACATCATCCAGAAGCTGCTGCAGAAGTGCGATTACGAAGTCGAAAAGGCGCAGCAGGGCATCGTTTATATCGACGAGATCGACAAGATCTCGCGGAAGAGCGACAACCCGTCGATCACCCGTGACGTCTCGGGTGAGGGCGTGCAGCAGGCGCTCCTGAAGCTGATCGAAGGTACTGTGGCCAGCGTGCCGCCACAAGGCGGCCGCAAGCATCCGAACCAGGATTTCGTCCAGGTCGACACGACCAATATCCTGTTCGTTTGTGGTGGCGCCTTCGACGGGCTGGAAAAAGTCATTCGCAATCGCTCTGAAAAGGGCGGCATCGGCTTTGGTGCCGAGGTGAAGAGCAAGGACGACAGAAAAGCCGTTGGCGATGTGCTGCGTACGGTGGAGCCGGAAGATCTGATCAAGTTCGGTCTGATTCCGGAATTGATCGGTCGCCTGCCGGTAGTCGCTACGCTTGAGGAGTTGTCGACCGATGCCTTGGTCGAGATCCTGATCGAGCCGAAGAATGCACTGATCAAGCAATATCAGAAGCTCTTCTCGATGGAAGGCGTCGAGCTGGAAATTCGTCCTGGTGCATTGCAGGCCGTTGCCAAGCGCGCGCTCGAACGCAAGACCGGTGCACGCGGCTTGCGTTCCATCCTCGAATCCGTCTTGCTCGACACGATGTACGAACTTCCCGGCATGGAGAATGTCTCAAAGGTCGTAATTGATGAAAACATGATCAGTGGCGACAGCAAGCCGTTGCTGATCTACGCTGATCAGCCCAAAGTCTCCGGTTCCAACTGAGAGTTTAAGAACAATCGCGCCGATTTCGGCGCGGCTTGATTTCCTGTTTCCCGCCCCCATGTGGGGCAGGAACTTCACCTCATAAGGCACACGAGATGTCGAATACCCCCAATTTGTCAGCTGAATCCCTGGAACTGCCGCTGTTGCCTTTGCGTGACGTGGTCGTGTTTCCGCACATGGTCATTCCGCTTTTTGTCGGTCGACCGAAGTCGATCAAGGCGCTGGAAGTGGCGATGGAAGCTGGCAAGAGCATCCTGCTCGTGGCCCAGAAATCGGCAGCAAAAGACGAGCCGTCCGAGGAAGATCTCTACCGGATTGGTTGCGTTGCCAACATCCTGCAGATGCTGAAATTGCCTGACGGCACCGTCAAGGTGCTGGTCGAAGGTACGCAGCGCGCGCACGTCGAGTCGATCGAGTCTGGCGAGCAAATGTTCACTGCCCGGGCGACGCCGATTTCCGGCGAAGATGGCGTCAATCACGAAGTCGAGGCCATGCGCCGCGCCGTGATTGCACAGTTCGACCAGTACGTGAAACTGAACAAGAAGATTCCGCCGGAGATCCTGACCTCGATCGCCGGTATCGAGGAGGCCGGTCGCCTCTCCGACACCATTGCCGCACACCTGCCGCTCAAGCTTGAGCAGAAGCAGGAAATCCTTGAGATGTTCGACGTGCGCGCGCGCATTGAACGCCTCTTGAGCCAGCTGGAAACCGAAATCGACATTCTGCAGGTGGAAAAGCGCATCCGCGGCCGCGTCAAGCGCCAGATGGAGAAGAGCCAGCGCGAGTACTACCTGAACGAACAGGTCAAGGCCATCCAGAAGGAATTGGGTGAAGGCGAAGAGGGTGCCGACCTCGACGAGCTGGACAAGAAGATCAAGGCTGCCGGCATGAGCAAGGAAGGCATCGCCAAGGCCAACTCCG
>JAUPVD010000508.1 GCA_030917225.1 Pseudomonadota bacterium | reverse complement strand
GCCATCGATATCACACCGACCGTCAGCATCAGGAAGCTGCCGCCCCACATCATGGCGGCGAGCATCGGTGCGCCGGCGGCAGCGATCAATGCGCCCAGCGAGGAATAGCGGGAAAAGAGCACGGTCAGCAGCCATAGCCCGAGTACGCCGACGCCGAGCAGCCAGTCCAGTGCCAGCAACACACCGGCGGCGGTGGCGACGCCCTTGCCGCCCTTGAACTTGAGAAAGATCGGGAACAGGTGGCCGAAGAACACGGCCAATGCGATCAGCCCGATGGCGACATTGGAGAGCATGTAGTGCTGGGCAAGAAAAACGGCCAGCCAGCCCTTGGCGCCATCGCCTAGCAGAGTCAGCACGGCGGCCGCCTTGTTGCCGCTGCGCAGCACGTTGGTTGCGCCGGGGTTGCCGGAGCCGTAGCTGCGCGGGTCGGCCAAGCCGAACAGGCGGCTGCAGATGACGGCGAACGGTACGGAGCCGAGAAGATAAGCGCCGACGATGGCGGCAGGTACGAGCAGGGAGCTATCCATGAGGCAGTGTGGGGGTCTGGAGGTGTACAATGCGATGCCGCATTCTACACCGCCCCATGGACATCATTTTTATCGACGACCTCCGGGTCGAAACCCTGATCGGCATCTATCCGCGCGAAAAGGCCGTGCCGCAGACCATCGAGATCAGTCTGCGCATCGGTTCTTCAACCGCTTCGGCCGGGGCTTCGGACGACATTCGCGACACCATCGACTACGCGGTGGTGGCGGAGCGTTTGCGCGCGGATCTTGGGGCGCAGCACTTCAACCTGCTGGAGAAACTTGCCGAACACGTGGCGACCGTGCTGCTGGAGGATTTTGGTGCCCAGTGGGTGCAGGTCTCGGTGGCCAAGCTGGGCATGATGCGTGGCGTCCGCCGCGTCGGCGTGGTCATCGAACGCGTCGCCAGCCCCTGAGCACTGGCCTTAGTCCTTCAGCGCCGCCTCAACGACCTTCGGTTGCAGCACGCGCAGAATGTCATGCGGGTGCACGCCGACGAGATAGCCGCGGCGACCGCCATTAACGTAGATCAGCGGCAGATCGAGAATGGTCTTCTCGATGTAGATCGGCATCTGTTTTTTCGTGCCGAACGGGCTGGTGCCGCCGACGAGGAATCCGGTGTGGCGGTTGGCGACCTCCGGCTTGCAGGGCTCCACCTTCTTGCAGCCGATCTGGCGCGCCAGTTCCTTGGTCGACACCTTGCGGTCGCCGTGCATCAGCACGATCAGCGGCTTGGCGTTTTCGTCTTCCATCACCAGTGTCTTGACCACCGCGTGCTCGTCGACATTCAGCTCGCGTGCCGAGACTTTTGTGCCGCCGTGTTCCTCGTACTCGTAAAGATGGTCCGAGTGGGCGATGGCGTTGGCGCGGAGGAAGCGGGTCGCCGGCGTTTCCGGCGCGTGTTCATTTTTCATCATGGATGTTCTCGATTCGATGTCAGTGCAGGCTGCGCAGCAGCGCACGCAGGCGCGCGGGTTTCACCGGCTCACGCAGGTGATAGGCGCCCAACTCCGGCACATTGCATTCGGCCGAGGTGATGACGATTCCCGGATGCTGGCGCAGTAGTGATTGTATCTCCCCGGACAACAGCTGGCCGTCACCTTGCGTGATGACCGGAATGCCCGGCATGGTGTCCATCAGGCGCCAGGCTGCTGCAAGGTTCGCGACAACTTCGATGGTGTATCCCCAGCGCCTGGCACGCTCGACAAAATCGCCGGGCTCGCCGATCAGGATCAATCGAGGTGCTGCGGATGTTTCTGCTGCTGTTTCCAGCTTGGCCTGGCGATGGCGGACCAGGCAGGGCAGCGTCAGTGCGAACGTCGAGCCTTTCCCCACCGCTGAACGCAGGCTGATGTTGGCGCCAAGCAGGCGGGCAACCCGGTGGGCGATGGCCAGCCCGAGGCCGAGGCCTGCATCGGCGCTACGTTCCTGGTTGCCGACTTGATAGAACTCGTCATACACCGCTTGTTGCAAGGCGGCAGGGATACCCTGCCCGTTGTCGCGGACTTCGATGCGCACGGCGTTGGCGCGCCAGCGTGCGCAGACCAGAACCGAGCCTCTCGGAGAGAATTTGATGGCGTTGTCGACCAGGTTGCCGAGCAGCCGGATGAGTAGTGCAGGATCGGTTTCCAGCGTGGCTGACCTGGGTTTGAACATCAGCCGGGTGCCCCCCGCCTGGGCCGTCGGGAAATAGACAGCCGACAGTTGATCAAAAATTTCGTCGAGAGATACAAGCTTGTTTTCCGGTGTGATGTTGGCCATGTCCAGCCGCGAGATGTCGAGCAGGCTGCGCAATTGGGCAGTCATGGCGCTGGTTGCGGCCTCGATGCGGTCGACGAGGACACGTTGTTCCGGGCCGTTGGTCAGGCGCGAGAGGTCGGCGAGAAAGAGTTGCAGGGCGTGCAGGGGTTGCCTCAGGTCGTGGCTGGCCGCTGCGAAGAAGCGGGATTTTGCTTCGCCAAGGCGCTCGGCCTCGTTGCGCCGCTGCTCCAGCTCTTGTGTGGCGGCCTGCACACGAGCCTCCAGCGTCTCGTGGCTGGCCTGGAGTGCTGTTGCCATGTCTGCCAGGCGGACTATCTGCCGGCGAATGAGAAGGCCAGCAGCAGTGAGGGCGATCAGCGAGGCCAGGGCCAGCAGCAGGATGCGTTTCGTGTGTTTTTTCCATTCCTTGGCCAGAAGCGCCTTGGGTGTAGTGCTGACAATGCGCAAGTCCGGGTAGCCGGGAACCGGCTCGGTCGCCATCAGATAGTTGGTGCCTTCGAGGATGCTCCGGTTCATGGATAGCCCCAATGTGGCGAACTCTCCTTGCGCCAACACCTGGCGAAAGTCGTCGCCGGCAGCAACTGGCGGTTTTCCGGTTTCCATCGGCAGCGACTGGCAGATGGAAATGATTTCGCCTGCCGCATTGACGATGGCCGCTTCGAATTCCTCGTAGGGACGGCTGCTGCGGCAGAATGCTTCGAAATATACCGGCTCGATGGCAACCATCAGGGCGCCGGCGAACTGGCCGGCGGGATTGGACAGGCGGCGTGCGATGGCGTAGGTGGCAAGGTTGGAGTTGCGACCAATGTAAGGGCCGCTGCGGGATCGTTCGGCGCCACCGACGAGTTGCTGGAAGTACGCCCGGTCGCGGATGTTGATGATGGGCGGCGCTTCAGCGAAGCTGGTGTATCGCTGATAGCCTTCCGCATCAAAAATCAGCAGATGGCGAACCTGTGGCAGTGATCGGCTAAGCCGATCCTTCAACCGCTGGTGCCCGACTTCCGGAGTCCAGCGGCGCCATCCTTGGCCCTCCTGCAGGCTCACCCGCATTTCATCGAGCAGGATTTCGACGCTGTCGAAAGAGCGGGCAACGTGCTCGGCCAGCATGCGGTCATGCTGCTCGATCTGGTGGGTCGCTTCGCCGATTTCTATTTGACGGCTGCCGACCAGGTCGACCGCCAGCATGCCGATCAGCGTCGCTATGGCGACTGCGGCAAGCAACAGCGCAAGAGGGTGGTGGTGGCGGATCGAAGGCATCGGATCATGACGTGGGAATTGGCCGACAGGATAGCACTACCCTGCCGTTCTAGCCGCGCGGGTGATGTTTGGCGTGCAGCGCCTTCAGCCTTTCGCGGGCGACGTGGGTGTAAATCTGCGTCGTCGTGATGTCGGCATGGCCAAGCAGCATCTGCACTACGCGCAGGTCGGCACCGTGGTTGATCAGGTGAGTGGCGAAGGCATGGCGCAGCGTGTGCGGTGACATCTGGTCGGCCGCCAGGCCGGCTTCGCGCGCATAGCGCTTGATCAGGTTCCAGAACATCTGGCGGCTCATGGCGGCGGCGCGGGTGGTGACGAACAGTGCGTCGGTCTGCCGCTTTTCCAGAAGCGTCGGGCGGCTTTCGGCGAGATAGTTGCGCAGCCACGAAATGGCTTCCTCGCCGAGTGGCACCAGGCGCTCCTTGCTGCCTTTGCCGAAAACGCGCACCAGCCCCATGTCGAGGTTCAGTTCATGCAGCTTCAGCTCGACCAGCTCGGAGACGCGCAGGCCGGTGGCGTAGAGCGTTTCGAGCATGGCGCGATCCCGTTGGCCAAGCATGGTCTCGGTCTTTGGCGCGGCGAGCAGGGCTTCCACCTGGGCTTCGGACATCAGCTTTGGCAAGCGTGCCGGGCGAATGGGGTTGGCAATGCGGCGGGTCGGGTCTTCGCTGATTCTTCGCTCGACAAGCAGCCAGCGGTAATAGCGGCGCAGGGTGGAAAGGTGGCGGGCCTGCGAGGCGGCGCGCATTTCCTTCGACAATTGAGCCATGTAGGCGGCCAGGGCATCCTCCCGCGCAGCCAGAAGGCCGGCGCCATCGTGCTCGCCAAGCCAGCGAGAAAAGCGGCTCAGGTCGCTGCGGTAGCTGTTGAGTGATGTCTTCGCCAGACCGTCTTCGAGCCAGATGGCATCGCAGAAGGCATCGATCTCGGCGCTGTCGGCAGGATGCGCCGTGGCACCGAGCGGAGCGTCAGCACTCATCGTTGCTCGTGGGCCAGCAGCCAGCGTTTGACGTCGAGCAGGAAACCGCCACCATGGCGGCTGAAGCCACCCAGCCCGCCGCCGGTGGCAATGACGCGGTGGCACGGAACGACCAGCGGGAAGGGGTTGGCGCCGCAGGCCTGGCCAACGGCGCGCGGAGCGTTGCTCAGGGATTTGGCCACTTCGCCGTAAGTGCGCGTGATGCCGCACGGGATGGCGGCAATCTGTTCCCAGACGCGACGCTGAAAGATCGTGCCCGAAGGTTTCAGTGGCAGGCCAAAGACGAAATCTGGATTCTTCAGGAAGCCGCGCAGCTGGCGTGCCGCTTCCGCAGCTAGCGCGGTGGCGGCCTTCTGCTCGGCGCATGCTTCGAGGAATTTGATTTCCTCGACCCAGTCGTCGCCGTCGCAACGAATGCCGAGCGCGAAGCCGGGCGCGGCGACGATGGCGTCATAGTGTTTGTCGGTCATGGTTTGTTTCCCTCCGGGCAGGGCCTCAGTTCGATGATGGCATTATCACCCGGAACTTCCTTCAAACCGGGCAGCAGATCCGCCAGCGGTCGACAATGGTCCGCGTCACAGAGATCGTAGCCAGCGACATAGGGCGAATGGCGCAGCAGCAGTCCGTCTTGCGGCGATAGCGTCGGCACGTAGTTCCAGACACCGTCGCGCAGCGTGGCGCCGGCCGGGATCTCCATGCCAGCGCCGCTCCCGCGGATACGTGCGGCTGTCAGTTCGAGCTTCATGTTGTGAATGCGCCAGTCTTCCTCCCAGCGCGTCTTCTCGATCGAGTGTGTCCAGGCCAGCGTGAAGGCGGTCAGCGGCAGCACGGCGAGCAGACTGCCGCTGACGAGGCAGAGGCTCATGCGCCTCGCGAACGGTAGAGGTGCCAGCCGACGAAGATGGCGCTCATCGCAAAACCGATCTCGTCGGTGAGCGGAATCGCTGCCACCAGCATGAAGGCCGCCGTGGCCGCGAAGAGGCGCTCGAAGGCGTTGAGGGGGGCGCGAATATAGCCGATCGCTGCACCACCCCACAGTGCGATGGCGATCACCGCCTTGGCGACGATGTAGGCGACACCGAGCACGGTGATGTCACCCTGCAGCATCAACTGCGGGTCGTAGACCGCCATGTACGGAACGACAAAGCCGGCGATGGCGATCTGCACTGCCTTCAGCCCGATCTTCATCGCCGACTCCTTGGCGATCGAACTGGCGGCGAAGGCGGCGAGCGCCACCGGCGGTGTCAGGTCGGCCATGATGCCGAAGTAGAAGACGAACATGTGGCTGACGATCAGCGGCACGCCGAGCTTGAGCAGTGCCGGCGCGGCGATCGAACTGGTGATGATGTAGTTGGGGATGGTCGGGATGCCCATGCCGAGCACCAGACAGACCAGCATCGTCAGCAGCAGCGAGAGGAAGAGGCTGTTCTCGCCGACCTTGAGGATGTAGCCGGCAAACGAGGAGGCCGCGCCGGTCAGCGTCAGGATGCCGATGATGGTGCCGACGATGGCGCAGGCGACGCCAACCGGCAAGGCCTGCTTGGCGCCATCGACGAGGCTTTGTTGCATCGTGTGCAGCGTTTTCATGCCGCCCTTGACCGAGAGGCAAAGTGCGACCAGCGCGGCGATCAGCGCCAGGATGACCATGATGCCGCCGACCGTAAACAGCGAAGCCGCGATCCCGATCGCCAGCCAGAAGACGTAGCGGAAGGCCGTCGATGACATGCGCGCGGCGATGGCGGCGCCGAGGATCAGGATGGCTGTCAGCGCCAGCCCTACCATGCCCGAGAACATCGGCGTGAACCCCGAGAAAAGCATGGCCACCAGTGCCGCAAGCGGCAGGATCAGATACCAGTTCTCCTTCAGTGCGCGCCATGGACTCGGACATTGCTCCTTCGGCAGACCGACGAGGTTCTTTCGCCCGGCTTCCAGGTGCGTCATCCAGAAGGCGGTGAGGTAATAGAGGATGGCCGGGATGGCGGCTGCCTTGACGATCTCGGCATACGGCACGTTCAGGTTCTCGGCCATGATGAAGGCGACCGCGCCCATCACCGGCGGCATGATCTGGCCGCCCATCGATGAGGTAGCCTCGACCGCGCCGGCGAAGACGCCCGAGTAGCCGAAGCGCTTCATCAGCGGGATGGTGAACTGGCCAGTGGTCAGCACGTTGGCGACGCCGGAACCGGAGATCGTGCCCATCAGGCCCGATGAGAGTACAGCGACCTTCGCCGGGCCGCCCTTGGTGTGGCCGACCAGGCCGAGTGCGAGGCTGTTGAAGAGATTGATCATCCCCGCGTGTTCGAGGAAGGCACCGAACAGGATGAAGAGAAAGATGTAAGTGGCCGAGACCAGTGTCGGAATGCCGTAGATACCCTCGGTGCCGAAGGCGAGCTGGTCGACGATCTGCGTGAAGGCGTAGCCACGATGCGCCAGATCGCCCGGCAGGTACTGGCCGAACAGGCCGTAGGCGAGGAATGTGAGGCAGACCACTGGCAGCGCGAGGCCGAGGATGCGTCGTGCAGCCTCGAACAGCATCAGCACGACGATGCAGCCGACGACGATGTCGAGGTGGGTCGGGTCGCCGGCGCGCTGGATCAGTTCGCCCTCGAAAATCCATTGGTAGAGCGAGAGCGCGAAGGCGGTGGCGGCCAGTGCCCACTCCCACCAGGCGATGCAGCCATGACGCGCGCCCTTCTTGGTTGCCGGATAGATCAGGAAGGTGAGCAGCAGCAGAAAGCCGACATGCAGCGAACGCGTCACCAATGACGAGAAGGGGTGGAAGGCAGCGACGAAGAGCTGGTAGGTCGAGAAGCAGAGGGCGACGGCAACCACAGCCCCGAGCCCGAACCCCGAGAGGGGTCGGGTGTGGCCGTGCTCGCTGAACTCCTCTGCCGCGCCGTGGTTCTGGGCGTGGCTCATGTGCTGCTGCGCTTTACTTCAGCAGGCCGGCTTCGCGGTAGTACTTTTCGGCACCCGGGTGCAGCGGAACCGGCGAACCTTTCGCCGCATTTTCCTTGCTGATCGCCTTGGCGGCGGCATGCGCGGCAACCATCTGATCGAGGTTGTCGAACATCGACTTGGTCATCGTGTAGACCGTATCGGCCGCAACGCCTTCGTGCGTGACCAGGAAGTTCTGCACGGCCACCGAAGGCACGGCGTCATTCTGGTTCTCGTAGGTCTTGGCCGGGATGGTGCCAGGTTGATAGGCCGCTTCGCCGATCTTGGCAACGGCCTCCGGCGGGATCGGTACGATGATGATCTTGACCGACGTTGCCAGGTCGCGCACGGCGGCAACACCGAGGCCGGCGGAGATCAGCGTGGCGTCGAGCTGGCGGTTCTTCATCAACTCGACCGACTCGCCGAAGGGCAGGTATTCGACCTTGCCGAAATCCTTGTAGGTCATGCCGGCGCCACGGAAGATGTCGCGCGCGTTGAGTTCGGTGCCGGACTTCGGTGCGCCAACCGAGATGCGCTTGCCCTTGAGGTCCGCCAGCGTCTTGATACCCGAGTCGGCGGCAGCAACGATCTGGATGTAGTTCGGGTAGATGGCGGCAATCGTGCGCAGTTTCTTCAGTGGTGCCTTGAAACCGGCTTCCTCGTTGCCTTTCCAGGCTTCGTTCAGCGAGTCGCCGAGCGTGAAGGCAACTTCGCCGCGACCGGCCTGCAGCAGGTTGAGGTTTTCTGCGGAGGCCTTGGTCGCCTGCACCGAGGTCTTGGCCGTTGGCAGCGCCTTGCCGTAGATCTGCGAGAGCGAGACGCCAAGCGGGTAATAGACGCCGCTGGTGCCGCCGGTGAGGACGTTGATGAATTCGGCTGCGTGGCCGACGGTGGCGCCGGCCGTGAGTGAGGCGGCAAGCAGCAGGTTGCGAAGCAGTCGGGTCATGGTGTCTCCTCCGGGTGGGGGTGGTTGGATTGCGGCCCGCTCGTGGCGGGCCGCTTATTGGAAGTGATTATTGACTGCTCAGTTGGCTTTGCCAAGCAGTCCCTGTTTCAGGTCATTCTGGACCGGATCTTCACCGAGCCAGACGCGCAGCAGTGCATTGGCGAAATCCTCTCCGGGAATCTCCTTGCCCTTCATCTGGCCGTTGATCGTCAGAATGGTTCCCTTCTCGGGAACCCAGTCGAAGACGATGCTCGACTTGGCCTTGATTTCACCAAGCGCATTGACGGTGTCGACCAGTTGCTTGACGCGATCTTTCAGCGCCGCCTGCTCGGCGTCGCTTGCATTGTTATTGATGCCCTTGCTGACGGCGCTGGCGAAGGTGTCCCCGTCGACATCCTTGATCAGGCTGATGGCGATGCGCTTCGGTCCCTTGGTGGCGAGTGCCGCCTTGGCATCGGTTGCCTTGGCTGGCAGATAGAGCGCCATCGCATAGCGCTTGCCGAACTTCGAGCGGACGCCGGCGCCGTTGATGACGAGATCGGCGTTGCCGAGTTTCAACTTGTCGTCAAACTGGAAGCCTTC
>JAUPVD010000507.1 GCA_030917225.1 Pseudomonadota bacterium | reverse complement strand
CGCGAACAGGCAGGCGCGATCAAGTACTTTGCGCAAATCCATCGGATGGCAGGGCTTGCCGACGAAATCGACAGCGCCCAGGGTTCGCGCGTGGCGCGCATTGGTATCGTCGTTTTGCCCCGAGAGCACAACGATGCGCATTGTCGGGGCCTGCGTGATCAGCTCAGAGATCAGTGCGAAGCCCTCATCGGGTCTGTGCGGCAGCGGTGGGAGGCCGAGGTCAACCAACGCCAGTGCGGGCGGCTGGCGAAGCTGGCGCAGCAACTGCATCGCTTGTGGCCGGGAGTGGCTGGTGACGATCTCGAAAGCATCCCTCAGTGCGATCGACAGCGTGTCGGCGATCAGCGGATCGTCGTCGACGATCAGCAGCAGTGGTTTGGTTTGCGTAGAGGGTTCCGACAGGCTCGACATCGTACTTCTGTCCTTGATATTTTTTGATTATCCACAATAGTTGCACGGAATGTACAGAAAGGCTGATATTCCTCGGGCCTGACCGAAAAAGATGCGATTAATACGCCGCCGTGATTATTTCACGGGGTGATGCAGGGCGTTCTGGTAAAATCGCCGACTTTATATTTCTGGATGCCCTCGTGCCGGCCGATAGTCTGGTCAAGATCAGCGACCTCAGTTTCTCCTACGATAACCGCCCTATCCTCAACGGAATCAATATGGATTTCCCGCGCGGCAAGGTCGTGGCGATCATGGGCGGGTCCGGCTGCGGAAAAACAACGCTGCTGCGACTGATTGGCGGCCAGTTGAAGCCGACGGCGGGCTCGGTCAAGGTCAATGACCGCATCGTGCACGAGATGGGGCATGACGAGCTTTACGACATGCGTCGGCGGATGGGCATGCTCTTCCAGTTCGGCGCGCTGTTTACCGATATTCCGGTTTACGACAACGTCGCTTTCCAGATGCGCGAACATACCGAATTGCCGGAGGAGCTGATCCGCGATCTGGTGATGATGAAGCTAAATGCCGTCGGTTTGCGTGGCGCGCACGGCCTGATGCCGAACGAACTGTCTGGCGGCATGGCGCGCCGGGTGGCGCTGGCGCGAGCGATCGCGCTTGATCCGATGCTGATGATGTACGACGAACCGTTTACCGGTCTGGATCCGCTCTCGCTGGGCGTCATCGGCCAACTGATTCGTAAGTTGAACGATGCCCTCGGTGCGACGTCGATCATGGTGACCCACGACATTCAGGAATCGATGCTGATCGTCGATTACATCTACTTTATGTCCGAGGGGCGCGTGGTGGCTGAGGGTACGCCGGACGAACTGCGCGCGACCAAGGACCCCTTTGTGCATCAGTTTCTTTACGCCGAGGCGGACGGGCCGGTGCCCTTCCACTATCCTGCGGGCGATTTTTCTGCCGATTTGCTGAGGGTGCCTGCTCGTGGATAAGGTGCAAGGCTTCCTTGTCGGTCTTGGCTCCAGGGTGACGGATCGCTTGTGGCGGCTGGGGTTTGCCGCTCGTTTCTTCGTGATGCTGCTTGTTTACTCCGGGCAGACCTTCCTGCGTCCACATCTGCTGCTGCGCGAAATCTGGTTTTCCGGCGTCCTGTCGCTGATCATCATTCTGGTTTCCGGCCTGTTTGTCGGCTTGGTGCTTGGCTTGCAGGGCTATGACACGCTGCAGCGCTATGGTTCGTCCGAAGCGCTGGGGGTTCTGGTGGCCTTGTCGCTCGTGCGCGAGCTGGGCCCGGTCGTTGCAGGCTTGTTGTTCGCCTCCCGTGCGGGTTCGGCCGTCACTGCCGAGATCGGCCTGATGAAGGCCACTGAACAACTGAAGGCGATGGACATGATGGCCGTCAACCCGCTGGCCCGCGTGGTTGCGCCACGCTTCTGGGGCGGGGTGATCTCCATGCCCCTGCTGGCCGCCCTGTTTTCGATGATGGGCGTGTTCGGCGGCTACCTGATCGGCGTTGTCTTCATCGGCGTCGATGAAGGTGCGTTCTGGTCACAGATGCAGTCTTCCGTGGATTTTCGCGAGGATGTGCTGAACGGCATCATCAAGAGTTTTGTTTTTGGCATCGCGGTTTCGCTGATTGCCGTTTTCGAAGGCTATGACTCGATCCCGACCGCAGAGGGCGTTTCCCGCGCCATTACCCGCACGGTCGTAACTTCGGCTCTGGCCATTCTTGCCCTGGACTTTGTCCTGACCTCCTTCATGTTCCGGAGTCTCTGATGAATCGGACGGTACTCGACCTGTGGGTCGGCTTCTTTGTTGCCATCGGCATTGCCGCACTGTTGTTTTTGGCACTAAAGGTGGGGAATCTCTCTTCCGCCAACTTTGCCGAAACCTATGTATTGCAAGCCAAATTTGATAACATTGGCGGCCTGAAAGTGCGTGGGCCGGTGAAAAGTGCCGGTGTTGTGGTCGGACGTGTTGCAAACATACACTTCGATCCAGCAACCTACGAGGCGGTGGTGTCGATGAACGTTGACACCCGTTATCGTTTCCCGAAAGATACTTTCGCGTCGATCCTGACTTCCGGCCTGCTGGGTGAGCAGTACATCGGCTTGGATGTCGGAGGCGACGAAAAGATGCTGAAACCTGGCGATGTGATCGCCAAAACGCAGTCTGCAGTGGTGCTGGAGAAGTTGATCAGCCAGTTCCTGTTCAACAAGGCCTCCGAAGGGCCGGAAAAGAAGTAGCAAACAACCAGAGGGGTTGCCGTGAGAAAAATGCTTGCAAAGTCGGTTAAATCGGTTGCTGCGCTTGCTGTCGCTGCTTCCCTGTCGGGAAGCGCGGTCGCTGGAGACAGCCCCAATGACCCAGCCGAAGGCTTCAACCGTGCGATGTTCGCGGTAAATGAAGGCCTCGATACGGTAATCGCCAAGCCGCTGGCTAAAGGCTATGACTATGTCGCGCCGTTGCCGGTCAAGGTTGTTTTCGGCAACTTCTTCAGCAACATTGCCGATCTGATGATCGGTGTGAATAGCCTGCTGCAGGGCAAGCCGGGTGATGCAGCCTCTGATTGGGGTCGGGTGCTGATCAACTCCACCGTTGGTATCGGTGGTGCCTTCGACGTCGCCAGCGAAATGGGCCTCGACAAGCACTACGAGGATTTCGGCCAGACCATGGGTGTCTGGGGTGCCGGCGAAGGTGCCTACCTCTTCTGGCCGGTGATCGGGCCGCGCACCGTGCGCGATACGGCAGGTTTTGTTGTCGATTCCTACACCGATCCGCTGTGGTACTTCGAGCCGGTGCCGGTGCGTAACAGCCTGGTTGCTGTCCGTTACGTCGACCAGCGCGCTGCCTTGCTGCCGACCGACAAGATTCTTGAAGAAGGCGCGCTCGACAAGTACGCTTATGTTCGCGATGCTTACCT
>JAUPVD010000506.1 GCA_030917225.1 Pseudomonadota bacterium | reverse complement strand
TCCGAGCTGTACACCATGATCGGGCTGGGCAAGCAGGGCAAGACCATGTTCTATCGCGACTTCTACCAGCACCTGCGCCATTCCGAAGACCAGTTCATCATCGCCCCCGGTATCAAGGGCATGGTCATGCTGGTGTTTACGCTGCCCTCCTACCCCTACGTGTTCAAGATCATCAAGGACATTTTCGGCAGCACCAAGGAAGTGGACCGCGCCACGGTCGAACGCAAATATCAGCTGGTAAAACAGGTCGACCGCGTCGGCCGCATGGCCGATTCGCTGGAGTTCTCGCACGTGGCTCTGCCCCGTTCACGCTTTTCCGAGGAGTTGATGGAAGAACTGCGTGCGCTGGCGCCATCGATGTTCGAAGAAGAGGGCGAGGACATCGTGCTCAAGCATCTCTACATCGAGAGGCGGATGGTGCCGCTGAACCTCTATCTCGACGCGGCAGACGAAGCAAAGACGGAGCACGCCGTGCGCGAGTACGGCAACGCTATCCGCGAACTGGCGCTGGCCAACATCTTCCCCGGCGACATGCTGTGGAAGAACTTCGGCGTCACCCGCTACAACCGGGTCGTCTTCTACGACTACGACGAAATCGAATACATGACCGACATCAACTTCCGCCACATCCCGGAAGCCCCCGACTACGAAACCGAGATGTCGGGCGAGGTCTGGTATTCCGTGGCACGGAACGACGTGTTTCCGGAAGAATTCGGCACCTTCCTGCTCGGCTCACCGAAAGTGCGCCAGGCCTTCATGAAACACCACAAATATCTCCTCACGCAGGAGTTCTGGCAGCAGACCAAGGAGCAGATTCTCAACGGCAAGGTTGAGGATTTCTTCCCCTATCCGGAGGAAATGCGGTTTTGCAACGCTTTCCCCGCCACGGGGATCCCTCCGGCGCCGGCAAACTGACCGACATCTTCACCACGCGCCAACCAGCACAAAAACAAAAAACCCGCCGGAGCAGCGCGGGAAAAGGGGCCAGGCTCGATTTTTGCGATTTTCGGAATTTGTAGAGATTCGCCACCTACATGCAAAAGTATGTCATTCGCAAATTGACGCCACACACTTTGCTCCGTAGATTTGCGCAATGCCGACCAATTCAATCAGTACCGCAGGTGCTTTTCCGCTCAGCGAGTGCATTTTTGAAAATTTTTCCCAGCAGTCGAGATACCTTTCCAAAAAGGACGACAACGACAAGGAAAAGGAATTCGGCTGCAGTTTTGGATTTTCGTGGTTCATCCCCGAACTCCTAAAACACAAATCCATCTGGCGCGACGTCCTCACCGCCAGCCTCGCCATCCAGCTCGTTAGCCTCGCCACACCGCTCTTCACCCAGGTGATCATCGACAAGGTCATCGTCCACCAGACCCACAGCACCCTGATCGTGCTCGGCATTGCGCTGGTCATGTTCATGCTCTTCACCAGCGGCATGACCTGGCTGCGCCAGTATCTGGTGCTGCACACCGGCAACCGTATCGATGCCGTGCTCGGCAGCAAAGTCTTCAAACACCTATTGCGCCTACCGCTGCAGTACTTCGAACAACGCCCCACCGGCACCCTCGTAGCCCGCCTGCAGGGGGTCGAAACCATCCGCGAGTTCGTTTCCGGTGCCGCCGTCACCCTCATCCTCGATCTGCCCTTCCTGCTCATCTTCCTGGCGGTGATGTTCGCCTACAGCTGGCAACTCTCGCTGATCGCCGTTGGCCTGCTCGGGCTGGTCGCCTTCATGAGCTTCCTTGTCGCCCCCGTCTTCCGCGACAAGCTCAACCGCCAGTTCATGCTCGGCGCCAGGAACCAGGCCTTCCTCACCGAATACGTCTCGGGCATGGCCACCGTCAAATCCCTGCAGATGGAACCGGACATCGACCGCAAGTACGGCGACCTGCTCGCCCAGTACCTGGCCGCCGGCTTCTCCACCAAGCAGGTGGGCAACACCTACAACGTCATCGCCAACGGGCTGGAACAGGTGATGACGCTCGCCATCCTCATCGTGGGGGCCCTGCTGGTCATGCAGAACGACGCCCCGAAGGAAGCCCCCTTGGGGGGCGGCTTCACGGTCGGCATGCTGGTCGCCTTCCAGATGTTCGCGGGCCGCATGAGCCAACCCATGCTGCGCCTCGTAGGCCTGTGGCAGGAATTCCAGCAGGCCAACATCGCCGTCAAACGCTTGGGCGACATCCTCGACATGCCGCAGGAGCCGCATGCCCTGGTACCCAGCCGCGAAATGCAGAACAACCAGGGCCAGCTCGACCTGGTGAACCTGGCCTTCCGCTACAGCGCGCATCACCCCTGGCTCTACCGCAACCTCAACATGCGCTTCAAGCCCGGCCACCTCACCGTGCTCATGGGGCCATCCGGCTGTGGCAAGAGCACGCTGGCCAAACTGCTGCTTGGCTTCTATCAGCCGAGCGACGGGCTCATCGAACTGGATGGAAGAGACATCCGCCACCTCGCCGCCAACGAACTCAGAGCCACCTTCGGCGTCGTGCCGCAGGAGACCGTGCTCTTTGCCGGCACCATTTACGACAACCTGGCCATGGCCCACCCGCATGCCAGCTTCGAGGACGTGATCGAAGCCTGCAAGGCGGCCGAGATCCATGAGGTGCTGGACAAGCTGCCGGAGGGGTATCAGACGGAGATCGGGGAGCGGGGGACGGGGCTCTCAGGCGGCCAAAGGCAGCGGCTGGCCATTGCCCGGGCGCTGCTGAAGAAACCGAAGATTCTGATTTTTGATGAGGCGGTGTCGAATCTGGATCAACAGACGGCGGAGCACTTCGCCAGGACCATCAACAAACTCAAGGGGAAGGTGACGATGTTGTTTATTACGCATCAGATTCCGAGGGGGTTGCAGGTGGATGAGGTGTTTAGTTTTGGGGCTGATCAGCACACGACGAGGATGGAAGTAATTGAGGAGGAAAAGCGGTGAATAACGAGAAAAATAGTTTTGAGATCGAACAGAGGGATAAAACGGCTGACGAATCCGCTCGAAGTCTCAGAAGCTATCCGCGAGATGCTCAATATCACCAACGATGCGAAATGGAAGTTGAAGGCATGAGCTACTTCAAACGCTTATGGTTTGCCGTAGCAACGGCACTTTCCGTGTCGTGCGTAGTAGCTGATGCCGGGACGTGCCTTGCCCCGAAGATCGATTGGCGCGACTACGAATGGGCATTGATTACCGGCAACGGCAAAACAGCCTGCGAGGAAATGCTGCGTTACCTGAAAGGGCGTCCCAAAGACAGACCGCTGCCGGTCTGTCCCGAGGATCGGTTACCCACGAACGGTAACTGGACGCGGCCAGCCTGGCAGATGCTCGACGACGATCAACGGCAGGCACTACTGCGCGATATTCCTGCCGAATTTGCCGACACACCGCAGGCGCAAGAACTGCGCAAGGCAACGGTGATAAAAAAGGCGCGCATCGACATCACGCGGGATGGCATTCCGGAGACACTTCTGGCGTATGGCCAAGGTGCTGCTCGTTGTGAGCGAGCGACGCACTGTGCCGAAGCTGAGAATTAAAGGGGCCAGGCTCAATTTCTTCGCAGTTTTTCCCGCGCTCAATCCTTTACAAACTTCAGCAGGTTCTGCTCAGACGCCAGCTTGGCCTTCACGCTCCCCTTCGGCCGTCCTCTTGGCCTAGCCTCACGTGGCTCCCCAATGGCCTTGGTGATCGCGGCATGGAAACGGCTATCTCCGAGCGGCAGGCTCTGATTGAACGCCAGCCGGATGTGATCGATGGCTTCGTCATCGAGGTGGGCGCGGAAGAGATGGCGATAGCCAGCCAACCGCAGCTCGTCGGTTTGCCCGAGTTCCAGGTAGCCCGGGTGCGGGGTTACCAGTTCGCTGGCTTGTCCAAGGCCGTTGCTGCGGTAGCTGCTCCAACGGTAATGGGCAGGGTCGTCGGTCATGCCGGCGCGAACCGGGTTGAGTTCGATGTAGCGCATGCAGGTGAGCAGATAGGTTTCGGCCTGGATGAGCGAGGATTTGTAGCGGCTATCCCAGAGGGTGCCGGTACGCTTGTGGGTGCGGTTGAAATATTGGACGTAGCGCCGACCAAGGGAGATCAACAGTTTGGGTACTGATTCGGCCTTGTCCGGAGTGATCAGCAGGTGGACATGGTTGGTCATCAGTACGTAAGCGTGGAGCTGGCAGGCGCTGGTCTTGAGGGCTTCGGCCAGCCATTCCAGATAGGCCTGGTAGTCTTCTTCGATGAGGAAGCAAGCATCACGGTTGTGGCCACGTTGAACTATGTGCAGCGGCTGACCATCAAGGTGGGTGCGAGGGCGGCGGGGCATGACAGGAGGATAGCATGGGTCGCCCAAAAAAGTTAATTGAGCCTGGCCCCTTTAAAAAGAAAGCAACAAAAAACCCGCCGGAGCAGCACTCGGGCGGGTTTCTTCAGGAGCAGGCTGAATTACTTCAGCTTGGTTTCCTTGTAGGCGACATGCTTGCGCACCTTG
Organism: Pseudomonadota bacterium; assembly: GCA_030917225.1. Classification (GTDB taxonomy): domain Bacteria; phylum Pseudomonadota; class Gammaproteobacteria; order Burkholderiales; family Rhodocyclaceae; genus Proximibacter. Next base: position 10,329 of record JAUPVD010000506.1, on the reverse strand, counting down.
GGATCGTACTTCTTGATCTCCATCTTTTCCGGCATGGTCTTCTTGTTCTTGGTGGTCGTGTAGAAATGGCCGGTACCGGCGGTCGACTCGAGCTTGATCTTTTCACGCATGATTCAGATTCCTATCTATCAGACTTCGCCGCGGGCGCGCAGGTCGGCCAGCACCACGTCGATGCCGTTCTTGTCGATGACGCGCAGACCGGCGTTCGAGACGCGCAGGCGCACGAAACGGTTTTCGCTTTCGACCCAGAAACGGCGGTAATGCAGGTTCGGCAGGAAGCGGCGCTTCGTTCTGTTGTTGGCGTGGGAAACCTTGTTCCCAACCATCGGGGCTTTGCCCGTCACTTGGCATACTCTCGCCATGTCGTTGCTCCGTTAGTGTCTTGAGAAGGAAAGCCGGCGATTTTAAACCAACTTTCCGAAGATTATCAAGCTCTTTTTGGGATTTCCCGGTCTTTTTACTTGCGCTCCGGCAGGCGATAGCGCTGCTCGCGGTACAGCCAGGCCGGCAGCAGCGAGTGGGCCAGCGCCCTTTTTTCGCGCACGGCGGCATCCTCGGGGGCGGCCACCGCTCCCAGATGCTTTTTGCTCGTATCGTAGCGCGCGTGCACCGGTGCCTTGTCCGGGCGCAGGACAACAACCTGGTTGCCTTCCATCCAGGCATAGTTTTCGTTGTATTGCATCATTGCCCGGCCAGGCAGGCCTTCCGGTTCCCGCGTCAGATCCCGGCCCGGCATCGGATGGACGGCGCTGATGCCCAGCAGGGAAAGCAGGGTGGGCGGCAGGTCGATCTGGCTGGTCACTGTCCGGACCACGCGTGGCTTGATGTCCGCCCCAAGGATCAATCCGGGAATATGGAAGCGTTCGATCGGCACCAGGCTGTCGCCACGCACCCGGATATCGTGGTCGGCGACAACAATGAACACGGTATCGCGCCAATAGGGGCTTTTCTTTGCCTTCTCGATGAAGCGGCCCAGCGCGTAATCGGTGTATTTCACCGCGTTGTTGTCGGTGCCCTTGGGCTGCTCGTAAAGTTCGATGCGGCCATCCGGAAACTCGAAGGGCGAGTGGTTCGACGAGGTGAACACCAGCGTATACGACGGCTTGCCGCTGCCGTGCTTTTCGGAGAGCCGCTCATGCGTCTTGTTGAACAGGTCTTCGTCCGAAACGCCCCAGCTGGCCTTGAAGACAGGATTGACGTAGTCGTTCTCGTCGGTCACCTTCGAAAAGCCGTTGGCCAGGAAAAAGCCACGCATGTTGTCGAAGTGGGATTCCCCGCCGTAGATGAACTCGGATTCATAGCCCTGGCGCCCCAGGATGCTCGCCAGTGTCGAGAAGTTGCGCTGCGCCAGCGACAGCTTGACGACCGCCTGGGCCGGCGTCGGCAGAAAGCCGGTGGTCACCGCCTCGATGCCGCGCACGGAACGCGTTCCAGTGGCATACAACTGCTCGAACCACCAGCCCTCCTTCTTCAGCTTTTCGATCTCCGGCGTCACCGGCACCCCGCCAAGCGATTCAACAAAGGTGGCGCCCAGGCTTTCTTCCAGAATGATCACCAGATTGAGGGGCCGCTCACGACGCACGCCGGCCGATTGCTCGACCATCGTCGGAATTTCCTTGTCGCCGAGCAACGGCCGTGGGTCCTTGAGCATCTCCCGCGCCGCCCGGAAGTGTTCGAGGATTTCCTCCTCGCCCATCTTTCCGTAAACCTCGCTGGAGCGGGCCTCGTGGCGCATGCCATAGACGGCGTAAGCCACCGAATAGGCCGAGTTGAGAATCAACGTGTTGACCATTGCATCGCTGGTCAGCGCAAACGTCGCCGGGTTGGCCGGGCGGTGATCGAGACTTGAGCGGATGCTCACCGCCAGCAAAAGAAAGACGACCGGCCAGACCAGCCAGAGCCGGAGATTGGACCAGCGCCTTGGCTGATCCAGCCAGGGCCGCACCAGCCGGGCCATGGCATAGAGCGCCAGCCCGATCAGCACCAGCCCGCCGAGTAGATGTGCCCGGAAGCCTTCCCAAAGCATCGGCAGCACTTCACCGGGATACTTCAGGTATTCGACGAAAAGCCGATGCGGCCGCGTGTCGTACTCATTGATGAAGGCCGGCGAGGCTACTTCCAGAAGCACCAGAAGGGCGATGGAAACGATCAGCCAGAGTGCCGAAACGCGCCGCCACAGCCGCCATAGCGGCGAAATCGCCAGCAGCGGCATGAGAAACACCACCGGCAAGCACAGCAGCCCAAGCTGCATCAGGTCGACACGAACCCCCTGCACCAACATCTCGCCCCAGATACCGGTCGCGGCAACGCGATCCCACTGCCACAGCATCAGCAGGGCACGCGACAAGCTCAGCAACGGCAGGCCGACGACAAACAGCAAGACCAGCGGGGCGTAAGGCCCGAACACGGCAAGCCGCTGCCAGAGCCGCGTGGCGCAGGGCGTTTCTTGGACAGCAGGAGATCGGGACATGGGGGGTACGGAGCTTTATCTGGAATGGAGGAGCCAAGCAGTCTGGCGCGCGAATTTTAAACCAGACTTAAGCCGGCCGAGAAAGTTCCGGCAGCGGTGGGAAGCGATGGGCGACAGCCGGCGACCCTTAATCGCCGATTAAGGTTGGTCGAACAGGATGGCGCCATCGCGACCCGGACCACACTCATCAGGACTCCGTTCATGCCCTCCTTTACCGGCCACTACATCTCCAGCCCCAGCGAACGCCCCGCGACGACCGCACTGCTCGCACCCGCAGCGGCGATCCTGCTCTGCTCTGCGGTGCTGATCACCGTCATCGGCCAGTACACCGACCTCGATCTGGTGCTCGCCGACCTCTATTTCGACCAGGAGAAGCGGGTTTTCCCCTGGAATACCACCTGGTTTGCCAAGGATTTCATGCACGGCTGGGTGAAAAACACCCTGCGCTGGCTGGGCTTTCTGATTCTCGCCGCCACCCTTCTTGATTTTCTGCGCCCGCTGAAAGGCATGTCGTCTCTACACCGCACCCAGTTGCGCGTGCTCGCCATTGCCTCGTTCGCCGAGCCGTTCATCGTCAACAGCCTGAAAGAGCGCTCCAGCATGCACTGCCCGTGGGACGTAGACCGCTTCGGCGGCAGCCACTCTTTCCTGCGGCTGCTCGACTGGGTGCCGGATGGCTGGGACCCCGGCCATTGCTTCCCCGCGGGTCACGCCAGCACCGCGATGTGGCTGTGCACGTTGGCGGTGTTCTGGCTACCCCATTCGCCGCGCAAAGCCTTCTACGCGTTCCTCGGTGGCAGCGGCGCCGGGCTGTTCCTCGGCTGGATCCAGCAGATGCGCGGCCAGCACTTCCTGACGCACACCCTGTGGACCTCCTGGATCAGCGCCACACTGCTGCTCATCCTCATCGCCATGTTCTCACGCCAGTTGCTGGTGCAGATCAAACCTCCTGTCGACCAAGAACTCCAACCTGCTGTCTGCAACCCATGATGAGCGAAAGCAGCACTTTCCCGTTCCACGCTGGCGAAACTGCCGCCCAGGCGCGCTGGGGCACTACCGGGCTGTGGGACGAAGCGCGCCGCCAGCGCCTGCTCTGGAACCACATCCCGGCAGAATTCCATGCCCGCATCGAAGCCGCTCCTTTCTTTTTTCTCGCCACCAGCGACGCCGCAGGCCGCTGCGACTGCTCGTTCAAGGGAGGCGGCCCGGGGCTGGTGCGGGTACTCAATGCACACCACTTCGCCTTTCCCGATTTCGACGGCAACGGTGCCTTCATGAGCCTCGGCAATCTCCTGCAGAACCCGCAGGTTGGCTGCCTGTTCATCGATTTTTCCGACGGCGCCCGACTGCGGGTCAATGGCCGTGCAGAAATCCACGAACACGGCCCGCTGATGACCCACTTCCCCGGCAGCCGCCGCGTCGTGCTGGTCAATATCGACGAAGTCGTACCCAACTGCGCGCAGCACATTCCTCGGCTGGTGACAGCAAATCCCCTGAAGGATCAGCAAGCATGAGCACCCCGTACCGCATCGCTGTCAACGTCGAATGGACCAGCAAGTGCAACGCCCTGTGTCCGATGTGTCCGCGCGACCTGATCGCCAACCCGCAGCTGATGCGCCCAGAAACGTGGCAGCAGATCCTCGACCGCCTGTCGCCGGAAGAAGTTTTCCGCGTCGTCCTCGCGGGCTATGGCGAAGCAACAACGCACCCCCGATTTTTCGACTACGTCGATGCGCTGCGCACACATCCGGTCCGTTTCGACATGGTCAGCAACGGCCACCTGCTCGACGAAGAAAAGATTCGCCACCTCGACGGCGCCATCGACCTCTTGATCGTTTCCTTTTCCAGCATCGACCCCGAGGTTTACCGACGAGTGCATGTCAACCTCGACCAGCAGCGCGTCATGGCCAACCTGCAGGCAGCGCAGAAACTATTCAAGCACACCAGGCTGGCCATCAGCCTGACGCCGATGCCGGAATGCCTGCCGTCGCTGCCGCAGACCATCGCCTGGCTGAAAGCACAGGGGATCGATGCCCTGACCATGTCGCCAACGCTCTACAACCGGGGCGGCAGCCTGACCGATCACGAGCTGGCGACAGCACAGTTGCGGCAGATGATCGCCCAGTACGGCCTGCGCTCGCAGGAGTTCGATTTCGTGCCGAGTGCCGGCGAAGTATTTCGGCAATGGCGCGCCAACCGCTTCAAATGCTTACCGCGCAACGTCGACCTGTTCATCTCCTCGTCCGGCGATTACCTCTACTGCTACAACGATGCTGCCCACCAGCACCCCATCGGCCATGTTTCTCGACAAAGCATCGGTGAAATGCTCAGGCAACGCGAGGCGATGGGGCCGCTACCGGCGCTGTGTGACGGCTGCAACATGCGCGATCGCTATCGTGTTGGCGAACTCCTCAAGGCCGGGATCGCCTTCGCCCGCGCTCGGCTGCAACCGGCCGCCGCCTGATCTTCCTTGAAAATTGCCATGCGCCGCTGGCTTAAGAAGCCTTTAAGACTGGCCATCTTAGCTTGGCTTATCGATATTCCGGAGGACCGGAAATGCAAGCAGCGAAACGCGACATCTTTCACTATCGCCCCAGCCCGGTGATCACCACGCACACCATCATCGGGTCGCCGCGCCGCCAGGAAACGGAAACTTTCATCCGCACGGTCTTCGCCCGGCACCACAGCGCCGATGTGTCGGCCTTCGCGCCAAACCTGCTGCTGCTCGAACAGAACGAGCGCACCATTGCGGCCACGGGCTGGCGCGCCGCCAGCGACGAATCGCTGTTCCTAGAACGCTATCTGGACCAGCCAATCGAGAAGGCCATGGCCAAACTGGCCGGACAGCCGGTGGCACGCGAGCGCATTGTCGAAGTCGGCAACCTCGCTGCCGAAAAACCCGGAAGCAGCCTGCACATCATCCTTGCTCTGGCCCAGCATCTGGATCGCCTCGGCTACGAATGGGTGGTGTTTACCGCTACGCAGGAGCTGATCGGCATCTTCTCGCGCCTTGGCCTGCCGCTGCTCGCACTGGCACCCGCCGACCCGGCCCGTCTCGGTGACGAAGCGGCCCACTGGGGTACGTACTACGACACCCGTCCGATCGTCGTTGCCGGCCGCATCCGTGTCGGACTTGAACGTGCGGGGCGCCAGGCATGAGCGCCAGTTTGCTGTTCAAAGCGCTGGAAAGCCGAGCAGCAGCACGACCGGATTCGCCGGTACTGGTCGGCGACCGGCAGACCTGGCGCGCTGACGCACTGCTGGCAGCCATCGACGAGCTCGCTACACGGCTGACGCCTAGCCGCGCCATTGCCGTGCTCGCCGACAACGGGCCAGCTTGGGTCATGGCCGACCTGGCGGCACTGCGCGCGCGAATCCCCCACATTCCGCTGCCGGGATTCTTCAGCCCGGAACAGCTGGCGCATGTGCTCGATCAGGCCGGCGTCGATACCGTGCTGACCGACCAACCGGAGCGCATCGGCGCCCTGGATGCCGGCTTTTCGATCACCGGGCAGTGGAACGGGCTGATCTGGATGCGCCGGCCGCTGTCCACGGAAGAAGCCACCACACAGCTTCCCGCCGGCACCGCCAAGGTCTCCTTCACTTCCGGCAGCACCGGCAACCCGAAGGGGGCCTGTCTCAGCGCCAACGGCCTGATCGATACGGCGGCAGCCGTGGCTGCCCGCCTCGCCGACCTGCCGATCGAGCGCCATCTGGTCACCCTGCCGCTGGCCCTGCTGCTGGAAAACAGTGCCGGTATCTATGCGCCTTTGCTGCGCGGCGCCGAGATTCATCTGCCCGGGCTGCAGACGCTGGGCTGGAAAGGCATGGCCGGATTCGACCCGGCCGCGCTGCAAAAAATCGCCGGGACAATTCGGCCGAGCAGCATGATTCTGGTGCCGGAACTGCTCAAGGCATGGACCCTGTACCTTGCGGCCAGCGGCCAGAAGGCGCCGACCAGCCTGAGCTTCGTTGCGGTCGGCGGCGCCCGCGTCGATGCCGAGGCCCTGGCCATGGCGCGCGCACTCGGCCTGCCTGCCTATCAGGGCTACGGCCTGACCGAATGCGGATCGGTGGTCAGCCTCAACCGGCCCGGTGACGATAGCAACGATGTCGGCCGGCCGCTCGGCCACGTCACGGTACGCGGTGTGGAGGGCGAGATCGTCATCCGCAGCCGCGCCTTTCTCGGCTACATCGGCGGGGATGGTGCAGCCGACGCAGATGAATTTTCCACCGGCGACCTTGGCCATCTCGATGCAAATGGCCACCTGCACCTCTCCGGTCGCCGCAAGAACCTGCTGATCACCTCCTACGGCCGCAACATCGCACCGGAATGGATAGAGGCAACGCTGCTTGCGCAGCCGATCATCCTGCAGGCTGTCGTTACCGGCGATGCTCGCCCGTGGCTCAGTGCCGTTCTGGTTACGCCCCCCGGCACCACCGCTGCAGCAATCGCGGCAGCTATCGCCAGAGCCAACGATGCGCTGCCCGACTACGCACGCATCGGCCACTGGATCACCGCCGACGCGCCGTTCGCATTGCAGAACGGCCTGGCCACCGGCAACGGCCGGCCGCAGCGCAGCGCCATTCTGTCGCGTTATGCCGAGGCACTGGCCGCCGGCTACGCCACCCCTCTCTCCGAACAATGTCCGACAAAGGAAACTGCAGATGTCCTTCTATGAAACCCTGACCGCCGCGACCACCACCGACCGCGAGCGCCTGTTCTCCGCCCCGATCATCGCCGACTGCCTGCAGGGGCGTGTCAGCAACGAAAGCTACCAGGCCTTCCTCAGTCAGGCCTTCCACCATGTGCGCCATACGACACCGCTGCTGATGCTGCTCGGCGGCCGCCTGCCCGAGCGTCTGGGCTGGCTGCGCAAGGCCGTGGCCGAATACATCGAGGAAGAAATCGGCCATGAGGAATGGATCCTCAACGACATCGCGGCGGCCGGTGGCGATGCCGAAGCCGTGCGCGCCAGCGTCCCGGAACTGCCGGCCGAAGTACAGGTGGCCTACGCCTACGACCGGGTGACTCGCGGCAATCCGGCCGGCGTTTTCGGCATGGTCTTCGTGCTGGAAGGCACCAGCGTCGCACTGGCACTGACCGCTGCCGACCGCATCCAGCAGGCGCTCGGCCTGCCGAACAAGGCCTTCTCCTACCTGCGTTCGCACGGCACGCTTGATCAGGAGCACACCAAGCACCTGGCCAATCTGGTCAACGCCATGACGCCGGAAGACCAGGCCGAAGTGCTGCGCTGCGCGCGCATCTTCTACAAGCTCTACGGCGACATTTTCCGCGCACTGCCCACTGCCGCCCAGCAACCGGAGGCACTCGCATGCAACTGAACAATGCCCGCATCCTGCTCACCGGCGCCACCGGCGGCCTCGGTCAGGAACTCGCACAACAGCTGTCTGCGGCAGGTGCCAAGCTGCTCATTGCCGGCCGCGATACCGCCCGGTTGACGGCACTGACCGCCATGCTCGGCAGCGGCCACTCGAATGTCCGCGCCGACCTGACACGACCCGAAGGCATTGCCGCAGCGGCCGGTGCCGCACGCGACTTCGGCGTAAACGTTCTGATCAACAATGCCGGCATCGGCGGCTTCGGCCTCTTCGATCAGCAAGATTGGTCAACCGTCGCCGACCTGCTGGCGACCAACCTCGAGGCGCCGATGCGGCTGACGCAGGCGCTGCTGCCGACACTCAAGGCTCAGCCGCAGGCGGCCATCGTCAACATCGGCTCGACCTTCGGCAGCCTGCCCTTTGCCGGTTTCGCCGCCTACTCGGCGGCCAAGGCCGGCCTGCGTGGTTTTTCACAAGCCTTGCGCCGCGAACTGGCCGATACCCAGGTGGCGGTCATCCATCTGGCGCCACGCGCCATCGACACCACACTCAATACCGAGGCGGTCAACGCGCTCAACCGCGCCCTGAACAACAACAGCGACAGCACCGAAACGGTTGCCCGTCAGGTCGTTGCCGCATTGCGCCGTGGCGACGGCGAGCACCATTTCGGCTTTCCCGAAAAGTTGTTTGCCTGGATCAACGGCTTCGCACCGTCGCTGATCGATCGTGGGCTGGCCAGCAAGCTGGCCGTGATCAAGCAGCACGCCCCCTCCCGTTAATCGGCAACAGAAAGGACTCACCATGAAAATTCGCAAAACGCTGCTCGCCTCGCTGTTACTCGCCGTCGCTGGCATTGCCAACGCCAGCACACCGGAAGAACTGATCCGCCCGATCCAGGAACAATGGGCCGAGATCAAATACAAGCAACCGGAAAAACAGCAGGCCGAAAGCTACAACAAACTCGCCGTGCAGGCCCGCAAGATTGTCGAAAGCAACCCGGCCGTGGCCGAGACGCTGATATGGGAAGGCATCGTCCTTTCCAGCGAAGCCGGCGCCAAAGGCGGCCTCGGGGCACTGGGGCTGGCCAAGGACGCCAAACAGCGGCTGGACGAAGCACTGAAGATCAACGACAAGGCGCTCTCCGGTTCGGCCTACACCAGCCTGGCCACGCTCTACGCCAAGGTTCCCGGCTGGCCGATCGGCTTCGGCGACAAGGAACGCGCTGAGGAGTTTTTCAAGAAGTCGCTGGCCATCAACCCGCACGGGATTGACCCGAATTTCTTTTACGGCGAGTATCTGGCCGACCGCGACCGTGTCGCCGAAGCCCGTACCTACCTGGAAGCCGCACTGAAAGCACCGCCCCGCCCGGGCCGCGAACTGGCCGACAGCGGCCGCCGTCAGGAAGCCCAGGCACTGCTGACCAAACTCAACAAGGAAGCCAAGTAATTGCGAGTTCTGCTGGTTGAAGACGACGCCCTGCTCGGTGATGGCATTCGCGCCGGACTGAAACTGGCAGACTACGCGGTCGATTGGGTACGCGACGGCGAAGCGGCGCGGCTGGCGCTGTCCAGCCACGACTACGACGCCTGCGTGCTCGATCTCGGCCTGCCGAAGAAGGATGGCCTTGCCGTCCTGGCAACTCTTCGCGGCGGCGGCAGCAAGCTGCCGGTGCTGATCCTTACCGCCCGCGACACCCAGGCCGACAAGATTGCCGGCCTCGACGCCGGTGCCGACGACTACCTGACCAAGCCCTTCGATCTCGGCGAGCTGCAGGCTAGGATGCGCGCGCTGATGCGCCGTTCGGCCGGTGCGGCAGCGCCCACCATCGAACACGACGGCGTCGTGCTTGAGCCGGCCAGCAAGCGGGTGACCCTGAACGGCCAGCCGGTCACCCTCTCGGCGCGCGAATACGCACTGCTGCTTGACCTGATGAGCCACAAGAACCAGCTCCGCACGCGCAGCCAGCTGGAGGAAAGCCTCTATGCCTGGGGCGAGGAAAAGGAAAGCAACACGGTAGAGGTGTACATCCACCACTTGCGCAAGAAACTGGGAACCCACTTCATCCGCACCGTGCGCGGCTTCGGTTATGTGCTTGAGGACAGCGCGGCATGAACGGCCTGCTCCATGGCGAACAGACGGTACAGGCGCGCTCCCTGCGTCGCCGCCTGCTCCTCCGGGTGGCGCTGGCGACCCTGCTGATCTATGTGCTGGCGGCAGCGCTCACCTACCGGCAGGCGCGGCACGAAGTACAGGAATTGATGGACGGCCAGATGACCAAGGCTGCGCGCCTGCTGCTGGTTCAAGCGGGCAGCGATTCGCAGCATCTGGCAAATCTGGCCGAAAGCATGACGGCCTTGCGCGGCGTCAGGTCACGGCGCAACGAAATGGCACTGGAATTCCAGATCTGGCGCAAGGACGGGGGCGTGCTGTCGCGCTCGAAACATGCCCCGGGAAGCCCGCTGAACGGTGAGCTTGGCTATGCAAACATAGAACACAACGGCCACCCCTGGCGCAGC
>JAUPVD010000041.1 GCA_030917225.1 Pseudomonadota bacterium | reverse complement strand
TGACCGGCCACGGCGACGTGCCGATGGCGGTTTCGTCATTGAAGAAAGGGGCTTTCGATTTTGTCGAAAAACCCTTCGACGACAACGAACTGGTCAACCGGGTCCTCGAAGCCCAGCAGCTCGACCGCAATCAGCGCGCCTCCGCCGCCAGCAGTGACACACTGAACAGCCGGCTTGAAAAGCTGACATCGCGGGAAAAACAGGTGATGGAACTAATCCTCGCCGGCAAGTTCAACAAGGTCATCGCTGACGAATTGAACATCAGCATGCGCACCGTCGAGGTTCACCGCGCCAATCTTTTCGAGAAAATGGGAGTACGCACCGCCGTCGAGCTTTCACAGATGATGAGCAGCCGGCGCTGACATGACCGATGCCTTCCCTGCCGCCAAGCCTTGCGGCACCATGCTCCCTACGGCCCTGTCGAGAACCTGATGAGCAGCCTGTCGCTTGACCACACTAGAGACATCCCCTTGCTTGACGCGCTGCTGCGTGCCGAGCTGGGCTTGTCCATTATCGTGGTTGATACCGAAAGTGTGATCTGGCATTGCAACGCACTCGCCGAGCGGCTGCTCTTGCCGAAGGTCGGCCCAATGATCGGTCGCTCGGTCAAGGACATTCACGACACGCTGGCGATCAGCCATCAGCGCTACCTATCGGCGATGGACAAGGCCACTGCCGATGGGGAATATCGCTTTCGGCAGAAGATCGACACCGGCTCGGGTATCGTCCATCTCGACTCCTGCATGCTGCCGCTCCACGACCGGCAGGGCATTCTCCGTGGCTTTGCCCTGGTATCACGCGACTGCACCGAACTCGTCATTGCAGAAGACATGCAGCACAAGCTCAGCCGGGCGGTCGACCAAAGTCCGGTGGCCATCATCATCACGGCACGCGACGGCACGGTCGAATACGTTAACAGCCGCTTCACGGAAATTTCCGGGTACGCCGTCGAGGAAATCCTCGGTGACCGTATGGGTATGCTGAATTCCGGCCTTACAGCCCCGGAAATCTTTCACGACCTGTGGGCAACCATCAGCGCCGGCAAGGAGTGGAAGGGCGAAGTGATCAACCGCCGCAAGAACGGCGAAATCTACTGGGATTCGGTCCATGTAGTACCGATCACCGATGCAGCAGGCACGGTCACGCACTTCCTCAGCATTCAGGAAGACATCAGCGAACGCAAATCGGTGGAAGTCGAACTAAGGCAGAAGGAGGCGCGCTTTCGCGCCATTTTCGAAAGCTCCCAGGATGCCATCCTGCTCATCGCCGATGGCATCAATGCGATGGTCAATCCGGCCTGCGCCCGCATGCTTGGCTACGATGATCCGGACGAACTGCTTGGACAACCCACGACCCAGTGTTTCGCTCCCGCCCATCGCAACCGGATTGCCGACAACATCAAGCGTCGTCTGGCCGGTCAGCCAGCGCCGGAATCCTATGAAGCGCAGGGAATCAGGCGGGATGGTAGCCTGGTGGATGTCGACGTCCGCGTCTCGGGTTTCGATCAGGACAACGAGCACTACACCCTGGCTCTGATTCGCGACATCAGCGAACGCAAGCGCAACGAGGAAACGACCCGCCTCTGGGCCACGGTCTTCGAGAACAGTGGCGAGGCGGTGATGATCACCGACCCGGACAACCGGATTGTTTCGGTCAACCAGGCCTTTACTGAAATCACCGGCTACGCGCCAGGTGAGGTTGTCGGCCAAAACCCGACGATCCTCGGCTCCGGCCGCCACGCCCCCGAATTCTTCAAGGAAATGTGGCACCGGCTCAAGGCTTCCGGGCACTGGCAGGGCGAAATCTGGGATCGCCGCAAGAGCGGCGAGATCTACCCGAAGTGGCTGGGCATTTCGGCCGTGCAGGACATGCAGGGCAAGCTGACGCACTACGTGGCGATCTTTTCCGACATCAGCGAACGCAAGGAAGCACAAGAGCGCATTGAGTATCTGGCCCGCCATGACCCGCTCACCGGCCTGCCCAACCGGACATTGCTGGCCGATCGGCTGGAGCAGGCGCTGGCCCATGCCGACCGTACGCAAACCCAGGTCGCCCTGCTCTTCCTCGACCTGGACCGTTTCAAGACGATCAACGATTCGCTTGGCCACCCGGTCGGCGACGCACTGCTACAGGAAATTACCACCCGGCTGAAAAGCTCGGTCCGCGAGACGGACACCATCAGCCGGCTTGGCGGCGACGAGTTCGTCATCGTCGTCACCGACATGCACGAGGTGGATACGGCCACCAGCGTTGCCCGCAAGATTCTCGAGATCACGCGGGCCCCTTTCAAGATCGAGGGCCACACCCTGTCGCCGTCGATATCCATTGGCATCACGGTCTACCCAGCCGACGGCGGTGATTTCGACACCCTGCTGAAGAAGGCCGACATTGCGATGTATCACGCCAAGGACGCCGGGCGTAACACCTACCGCTTTTTCACCGAACAGATGAACGTGAACGCGCTGGAACGCCTGCTCATTCAGAACCGTCTACAGCAGGCGTTAGATAAAAACGAGTTCGTGCTGCACTACCAGCCGCAGGTGGCGCTTGGCACGGGCCGCATCATCGGTGTCGAATCCCTCATTCGCTGGAAAAACCCGGAACTCGGGCTGGTTGCGCCCGACCGCTTCATCCCGATGGCCGAGGAAAATGGTGCCATCGTCGCCATCGGCGACTGGGTGCTGCGCGAGGCCTGCCGCCAGGCCAGGTTGTGGACAGTCGAAGGCATGGAGCGGCTGCCGATAGCAGTCAATATTTCCACGCTGCAGATGCAGCATGGCGATTTTGCCGAGCGCGTGCTGACGATTCTTGCTGAAACCGGACACGACCCCAGGCTGCTCGAACTCGAATTCACGGAGTCGATCCTGATCCAGGACATCGACCGTGTGCTCGCCCAGGTCAGCCGTCTTAAAGCGGCCGGCATTACCATCGCCATCGATGATTTCGGCACCGGCTACTCCAGTCTTTCCTATCTGAAGCGACTGAATGTGGACCGGCTGAAAATCGACCGCTCCTTTATCCGCGACATCAGCACCGATCCGGATGACGCAGCCATCGTCCGGGCCATTACCCAGATGGCGCGCAGCCTGCGTCTGAAGATACTGGCCGAAGGTGCCGAGACCAGTGAGCAGACGCGCTTCCTGCTGGCCGAAGGCTGTGACGAGGTGCAGGGTTTCCTCTACTCGCGCCCACTGACTGCCGACGCCTTCGCGAAGCTCTATCGCCAGTCTGGCGGCCTCATCGGTCGGTCGCCGGACGCTCCCAGAAAATAGACAGCCCGGCCTCACCGGGCTGTGCCGCGAAGCGCGCTTCGTAACCGATACCCGCCACCCATGCGAGATCGTCGCCGCACCAGAGCAGTGGCAAACGCTGTCGCTCCCACGAGGGCAGCTGCCCTTCCTGCAACAGCTTCTTCAGGGCGCGACGAGGGCGACGACTGTCCGGCTGCAGATGCTCGCCACCCTGCCGGGGGCGAAGCGTCAGGACCTTACCCTGCAACAGCCGCTGGCTCAAACCAGAACCTTCTGCCTCTGCGAAATGAAGCTCTCCCCCGGCCCACGGCAACGATGCTTCCCCCTGCCAATGGACGGGTTCAAGTGTTGGCAATGCCGTGGTGCATACGCGCAGGCGCAGGCGGGAAACTTTCAGCACCGCGCCATCAAGAGAGAAGACCGGTGCCGACGCCGGCGATACGTCGGCAAGCTGGCGAACGATTTCTGCGAGGTAGCGGGAATCGGGCATACGCAAGGCGTGCTGCCGCAAGAAATGGCGCAACAGGTTGGTGCGTCTGGGTAGCGGCAAGGTATTGAACGGCGACAGAAGCAAGGTGCCGTCCTTGACACTGCCGGCAGCGGCATCCGCCACCGCCAGTTGATCAGCCAATGCCGCCGTTTCGCCCGCGTGGGAGGCGGCACGCGCCAGCGCAGCCGCCGGGTCGGGAAAAGTGGTGGCCAGCAGCGGCAGCACTTCCGTGCGCAGAAAATTGCGGCGCAATCGGGTATCGGCGTTGCTGTCATCCTCAACCC
>JAUPVD010000505.1 GCA_030917225.1 Pseudomonadota bacterium | reverse complement strand
TGGAGATGAAGTAGCACGGTGTCTTTACCTTCGAGATGTCGATGGACACACCGGCAACTTCGATACCGCCTGGTTCGCGCAGCTTGTTGCCGAGGTACATGTTGCGCAGGTAGAAGCTGTGCATGGCGCAGGGCATGCGTGTCGAGTCGCTGTTCCAGTAGAGCAGGTCGAAGGGGAACGGATCCTTGCCCATCAGGTAGTTGTTCACCACGAAGGACCAGATCAGGTCGTTGGCGCGCAGCATGTTGAAGGTGCCGGCCATTTCCGAGCCTTCGAGGTAGCCGCGCTCGGCCATCTTCTTTTCCAGCGCTTCGACCGTCGGCTCGTCAAGGAAGACGCCCAGTTCGCCCGGCTCGGAGAAATCGAGCATGGTCGTGAAGAATGTCGCCGATGCAGCGCGCTTGTCTTTCTTGGCAGCCATGTAGGCCAGCGTGGTCATCAGCAGCGTACCGCCGAGGCAGTAGGCAGCGAGGTTGATTTCCTTCTCGCCAGTGGCCTGCTCAACGGCATTGATGGCGGCCATCGAGCCTTCCAGCACGTAGTCCTCGAAGCTCTTGTGGGCGAGCTTCTCGTCCGGGTTAACCCAGCTCATGATGAAGGTGGTGTGGCCCTGGTCGGTGGCCCACTTGACCATCGAGTTCTTGTCGCGCAGGTCGAGGATGTAGTACTTGTTGATCCACGGCGGTACGATCAGCAGCGGTTTCTTGTACTGATCCTTGGTCGCCGGATCATACTGGATCAGCTGGATCAGCTCGTTCTGGAAGATGACCTTGCCCGGCGTCGTGGCAACGTTCTTGCCCATCTCGAAGGCGGCGGTGTCGGTCATGCGGATGCGCAACTGGCCATCGCCCTGCTCGACGTCGTGCAGCAGGTTGTTCAGACCCTTGACCAGGTTCTGGCCGTGCGACTTGACCGTCTCGCGGAAGACTTCCGGGTTGGTCAGCGCGAAGTTCGACGGCGACAGCGCATCGATGTACTGGCGCGTGAAGAAGTTGATCTTGGTCTGGGTGGTGTCGTCGAGGCCTTCGACATCCGACACGGTGTCGTGCAGGTGGCGCGCGGCGATCAGGTAGGACTGCTTGATGTAGTCGAACAGGAAATGCTGTTCCCAGTCTTCGTCCTTGAAGCGCTTGTCACCTTTTTCGGGCGCTGCGATCGGATTCATCGGCATGCCTGCCATCTTGAGCATTGAACCCTGCCACAGCGAGAAATAGTCCCACATCATGTTCATCTGCGTCTGGGCCAGCTTGTAGGGGTTGGCCAGCAGGCGCGAGGAGAGATCCATGTAGGCCTTGGCGACGCCCATTTCGTCGGATGGAGTGGAAACGCCTTCCTTGGCTTTCTTCTCCATGAACTGGGTCAGCAGTCGCGAGGAGCGTTGGGCGACTTCGGCGTAGGTTTTTGCGACATCGGCCGGGTTCGGCAGGGTCTTGTCTTGTTCTGCTTGCGACATGTGTGGCTCCCGTTGAGGTTTGCTTTGCGTTGCTTCGCTACTGTTTCCGGCTGAACCGGATCACGCCATCATCGCTTTCCTTGCGGACTAGCTTTCCGGCATATTCAAGACGGTTGAGATGGGCAATCGCTTCTCCCATCGCGAACATCACCTGGTGGGTGTCGAGTTCGCGCGGGAACAGTGTTGCCAGCAAATCAGCCGCGCTGCGCGGTTCCGTACAAGCATCCTCCAGAACCCGCAACCGCTCCTCATGGTGTGCATGCTGTGCCGCCACTCTGTTGTGAATGCCGATGAAGGGCAAACCGTGCGAGGGGAGCACGAGCGTCTCTGCCGGCAACTCGCGGTATCGATCAATGGAATCAAGGTACTGAGCGAGTGAATCTGCACCGGGGGTTACTGCGAAGACACTGATATTTGTCGAAATTTTCGGCAACAGCATGTCACCGGAAATTAACACGTCTGCGTCTGCGCAGTAAAGCGAAGCGTG
Organism: Pseudomonadota bacterium; assembly: GCA_030917225.1. Taxonomy (GTDB): domain Bacteria; phylum Pseudomonadota; class Gammaproteobacteria; order Burkholderiales; family Rhodocyclaceae; genus Proximibacter. The sequence continues at coordinate 1,492 of JAUPVD010000505.1, read as the reverse complement.
TTCCGGCGAGTGTCCATAGCCGACCCGGACCTGCCAGCGCTTCCCGTTAATCGGGAAGCTGTCACCCTCGAACATGCGGAAATAGGTGTTTGGTAGCGCCGGAACGCCTCGGGCGTAGCTGTTCGAGCGCTTTTCCAGTGCCGCGATGCGCTCGGCGTCCAGGCCATGGCGGACGAACTGGCGCAGCATCGGCGGGGTGCCATGGCCACTGGATTCGTGGAAGACGGCGTGGGCAGTCAGGTATTCCGCTGCGGTCATCCATACCGGGGCGTCGGTTTTCTCCTGCAGCCATTGGGCCAGGCCGATGTGGTCGGGGTGGAAGTGGGTGACGATGATGCGCCTGACTGGCGCGCTCAGCTTGCCAAGGATCTGCTCCCAGAGCACGCGGACATTGTCCAGCCCGTAGCCGGTATCCTCGATGGTCCAGGAGGGCTGGCCGTCATGCTCGTCTTCCAGCAGCCAGAGGTTGATATGGTCGAGGGCGAAGGGCAGCGGCATGCGCAGCCAGTGGATGCCGGGCGCCACCTCGATCGTTTCGCCGGGGGCGGGCGGGCTGCGGTAGGGGAAGTCGAGTAACATACGGTAGGGTATTGAAAATTTTCCGGGCTTGGTTTAAGTTACGCACTATACCATTCGCTGGCGTATGGAAAAGACAACGCTCATGCCTCAAGGTTCCGACCAAAATCTGCTCGATAGCCAGACCTTCTCCATTTCCGACCTCGCCCGTGAATTCGACATCACGCCGCGCACGATCCGGTTCTGGGAAGATCAGGGACTGCTTTTCCCTCGCCGCGAGGGGCAGACCCGTGTCTTTTCGCGCCGCGACCGCACCCGCCTGAAGCTGGCACTGCGCGGCAAGCGCCTGGGCCTGAGCCTGGCGCGCATCAAGGAAATGATTTCGATGTACGACACGGCACATGACGAGACGCCGCAACTGGTGAAGTTCCTTGATGTGCTGGCCGAACGTCGCGCCGCTTACGAGCGGCAGCGCGAGGACATCGAGGCGGTGCTCGACGAGATTGCCGGTTTCGAGCAGGTGTGCTGCGAACTGTTGGCGAAGGAGGCCGCTGCGGGCGCGCTCTCGGAAAAAGGTGCGTTCAGTGGTTGACGTTTACGTAAACGTGAAGCGAGGTGGGGCGAGATGAATAGACCCTGGCCGGCAGGGCAGCGCGAGCGGGCGGATTTTCCCCGTTTCGGGCTCCTTCAGTTCGCGCGCCGCTTTCCCGCTGAAACCTCGAAGCGTGAGCTCAAGGTCGTCGGCGACGTCGCGCACGAACTGGTCGTGGCCGACGTGCTCGATGGCCTGCCGTGGGCCGAACAGGTCAGCGATTTCCACTGCGTTACGACGTGGAGTCGTCGTGCCGTACGTTGGGGCGGAGTGCGCTTCATCGATTTCTACGAGCGGGTGGTTGCACCGCAAGCACAGCCCCAAGCCGGTGCCAGCACCTTCATTCTGCGCGGTCAGGACGGCGCGCGCACCACGATGCTGCTG
>JAUPVD010000504.1 GCA_030917225.1 Pseudomonadota bacterium | reverse complement strand
TGATACATCAGTCGCTGTCGCGCCCGCCGAGCGCAGACCTTTCCCCCCTGCTGGCCGAAATCGCTGCCGGACAACGCCGGCAGAACCGTCTGCTTGCCGTCATCGCGCTGCTGCTGGCGATGGCGATCGCGCTGCCCTTCCTCTAGCCGCCCGTCGGCGGACACTGAGGAGCCCCGCCATGCCACTTCGCTGCTCGCCCTCACCCCTGAGAGGCCGCTCCAGCCGTGCTATACCTGATCAGAGTCATGAACTATCATTTTGCAAAACCGTGGAAGGATCTACCATGAAGCCATCCGAAGCACTACGAATCCACCGTGACGCCGTGCTCGCTATTGCGCACAGCAACGGCGCGAAGAACATCCGGGTTTTCGGATCGGTACTTCACGGGCAAGACGAAGAAGGGAGCGACATCGACCTACTGGTGGATGTCCCTAAGGGAACAACGCTGCTCGACATGGTTCGGCTGCAAAACGCCATCGAGAATGAGCTGGGAGTGACGACGGACGTTCTCACTGCAGGTGATCTCCCCCCAAAGTTTCGCAACCTGGTTCTTGAAGAAGCTCGCCCGTTATGAGCAAAGCGCTTCGTGACACCGATTACCTCGATCACATCCGGGATGCAATCGCCAGAATTCAACGGTACACAGCAGGCAAGCTTGAAGCCGATTTCCTCGGCAACGAACTGATACAAGACGGTGTGATCCGCAATCTGGAAATTATCGGCGAGGCGGTGACGAAGCTAAGCCCCGAACTCAAGGCTAGATATGGGAACGTCCCGTGGGGAGAAATATCCGGAATGCGAAACCGGCTCATCCACGGCTATATCTCGGTCAACCTGGAAATTGTCTGGAGCACTGTTCAGAAAGTTCTGCCGATTTTTCTCGGCAACATTGAGGACATCCAGCGCCAACTGAGGCAAGCGTTCTAATAACGAAGCATCTGATCAGGCTCAAGCATGATCAGTGGAACTTAATCGTGGTCTGTCCCCTATTACTCTATAAACGTGGTCTGTCCCCTATTACTTTTCGGCCCCTTTTCTCCAATGCTGCAGCGACGGGCGTATGGCCTGCGCGACGAGGAGTATCTCCGCCTCAAGGTGCTCTCCTCCATGCTGCCTGCCATTTGATTGTCATGCGGATTTACCCACACTATTCCGAGAAGACCCATTATTTTATTGTTTGTTCCGCTTCCGCCAGACAATCAGCTCAGAAATGGTAAGAATTCCAATAAAAGATACTGCAAAGATCGCCAACTCCGACAACAACTTGGTCTCGGTTTCCTGAAATAGGCTGACCATGCACTCGATTGGGGTAACAACTGAAAGCACAATAAGTAATCCGCCTTTCTGCAAAGGCAAGCGTGGATCACTTATAAGCAGGTCACTTGGGTACATGGAAAACCAGACTGTTAGCAAGCCTGCAATAAAATATGCTGCCAAGACTATAAAAAGATGCTTCAAACACCCTCCAGGCCAGATCATTTAGCATAAACCGATTTTGATCCACCAGCCGGGAGAACTCCGGACACTGGCTCTAAGGCATAAACAGACTTCCTCAAATAGTGTTCAACCTTAGCGAACGAGGCACCATCTTTATAATGCTCTAGCAAGCGAGTGCTGGCATTTATCGCTGATCTTACACCGGGGACGTCGTCATATTTTTGTGTGAACCAATTCCGTCGCTCATCCGCCGTGGCGTGTCGATCATGATTTTGCGCACTATCGATCAAAGGGGCCAGGCTCAATTTACCAACCTCCGCAACCGCAACCATCCCCAGCTCGTTCCCCGGCATATACGGTAAATCCATCGACATGCAAATCCCCTTTTCCGCTCAATCGTTCGGCAACCCAAACTGCTGCTGATCGCCTACCGACCGACGCTTCACCCCCTCTTAAAAACAATAGGGGACGCGTTCCTCACCCCGCCGCAATAGGCCGATAGCATACCACCGCCCTACCACAACGACAGCCCCGGCACCCCCGTCTCTACATTCTCTCTGCGCCGTGCTGACGGATGCTGCAAGCACAAGTAAAACGGCTGGAGGAAAACCCCCCGGAAATCGGCTAAAATTTCGCCTTTCGCGAACTCAATATCAAACTCTGGCAACAGAAAGTACAGGAGACAAAAATCATGTCGATGGCTGACCGCGACGGTTTCATCTGGATGGACGGCAAGCTGGTGCCCTGGCGCGAAGCGACCACGCACGTGCTGACCCACTCGCTGCACTACGGCCTGTCGGTTTTCGAGGGCGTGCGTGCCTACAAGACGGTGAATGGCACGGCCATCTTCCGGCTGAAGGAGCACACCGAGCGCCTGCTCAGCTCGGCGCACATCTACATGATGAAGATTCCGTACAGCAAGGAACAGCTGATGGAAGCGCAACTCGAAGTCGTGCGCGCCAACAAGCTGGAATCCTGCTACCTGCGCCCGATCGCCTTCTACGGTTCGGAAAAGATGGGCGTGTCGCCGCGCGGCGCCGCCGTGCATGTTTCCATCGCCGCCTGGCCATGGGGTGCCTACCTCGGCGAGGAAGGCCTGGAGAAGGGCATCCGCGTCAAGACCGCCTCGTTTGCCCGCCACCATGTGAACGTGACCATGCCGCGCGCCAAGGTCGCCACCACCTACGCCAACTCGATCCTCGCGAACCTCGAAGCCACGCAGGACGGCTACGACGAGGCGCTGCTGCTCGACACCATGGGCTTCGTGGCCGAAGGCGCCGGCGAGAACGTGTTCGTGATCAAGAACGGCGTCATCTACGAACCGCAGATCACCTCCGGCCTGTGCGGCATCACCCGCGAAACGGTCATCCGCC
>JAUPVD010000503.1 GCA_030917225.1 Pseudomonadota bacterium | reverse complement strand
TGTGCTCTTCCGATCTGCTCGTCACCGACATGACCGACCCGAACTGGGAACCGGTGATGAAGCGCGCCTCCGCCATCGTCACCAACCGCGGCGGCCGTACCTGCCACGCGGCGATCATCGCCCGCGAACTGGGCATCCCGGCCATCGTCGGCTGTGGCGACGCGACCGAAACCCTGAGCGAAGGCGAGATCGTCACGGCTTCCTGCGCCGAGGGCGATACCGGCCACGTCTATCGCGGCAAGCTCGATTTCGAGGTCACCGAGCGTGAAGTCGGCACCATGCCACCGATCCCGACCAAGATCATGATGAACGTCGGCAACCCGGAACTGGCCTTCGAGTTCTCGCAACTGCCGAACGCCGGCGTCGGCCTGGCCCGCGTCGAATTCATCATCAACAACGTGATCGGCATTCACCCAAAGGCGATCCTCGATATAGATCGGCTGCCGGCCTCCAAGCGCGAGGAAATCCTGCGCAAGGCGCGCGGCTACGCCAACCCGACCGAGTTCTTCGTCGAGAAGCTGGTAGAGGGCGTGGCCACCATCGCCGCCGCCTTCTACCCGAACCCGGTGATCGTCCGCCTCTCCGACTTCAAGTCGAACGAGTACCGCAAGCTGCTCGGCGGCGAACTGTACGAGCCGGAGGAAGAGAACCCCATGCTCGGCTTCCGCGGCGCCTCACGCTACATCGCGCAGACTTTCCGCGACTGCTTCGAGCTCGAATGCCGCGCCATGAAGAAGGTGCGCGACGAGATGGGCCTGACCAACGTGCAGCTGATGGTGCCCTTTGTGCGCACCGTTGCCGAAGGCAAGGGCGTCGTCGATCTGCTCGCCGAGCACGGTCTCAAGCAGGGTGAGAACGATCTCAAGCTGATCATGATGTGCGAGATCCCGTCGAACGCGCTGCTGGCCGACGACTTCCTCGATGTCTTCGACGGCTTCTCGATCGGCTCCAACGACCTGACCCAGCTGACGCTGGGCCTCGACCGCGACTCCGGGCTGGTGGCCAACCTGTTCGACGAGCGCGATCCGGCTGTGAAGATGCTGCTGGCCATGGCCATCTCCAGCGCCAACAAGAAGGGCAAGTACATCGGCATCTGCGGCCAGGGCCCCTCGGATCACCCGGATCTGGCCGAATGGCTGATGGATCAGGGGATCAGCAGTATTTCGCTGAACCCGGATACGGTGGTCGATACCTGGCAGCGACTGGGCAGCCACAAGGCCTGAGAATCAGAGGTTCGCAAGATCTGTTGAAGCGTGAAGGCCGGGGTTAACCCGGCCTTCACGCTTTCAAGACAAGCTACCGTTGATCTTGTTGATGAGGGAGTCTATCAAGGCGAGTTCTTGGCGATCTGACTCAGTGCGCGCTCGGCCGCCATGTCGAAGATAGCGCGTGACGAAACGATGGATGCATCGCCTTCACGCAGTTGCCGTTCAAGAACATCGCTGGCAAGTGCGACTGCGTGCTTCCAGTCGATGCCGTAGAGCAGGGTTGTTCCTGTCCTGGGGCTGATCCATACGACAAGGCCGCACTGTGGCTCTATCCCGTCTTCGATGAACTGCAGCCACTGGCCCACCTGCATGTTGTTTGCAGCAGAACGGTAGGCTGCGGTCTGACGCCCCGGGCCGGAAACGATTTTTACGCGAATGTCGCCGGACGTTTCAGTGTCGACCAGGTCGGCGGCAGAGCTGTCGGTGGCCGCTGTTTCCTGGTTTCCGGACGGTGTGACCAGGGGCGGCGGATTGCCGCGCAGGCTGGCGGTTTGCAGATTGAAACAGGCGTCGAGAAACGGGGCCCGCTCCGCCTGGCTGACGCCGATCCGGTCGAGACCGGCATTGATGCGCCGGATCAGGGTCGGCACCAATCCGGCAAGGCGCTTGCGATCATCGGCGCCGGGTTTAGGCTGGACGCTCCACATCAGGTCGACGATGGTGTCGTGGTTTTCCTGCCACGATGGTCCTTCCGTACCCCCCTCCAGCGCCGAGGCGCTCATGACTCTTACCCAGTACTGGCGGAGGAAGTCGAGAATCTCCTGCGCGGACCCTTGTTGCTCTGTGTCTCGCAGCCATTTGTCCGAGGCTCGGGCAGTTTCTGCGCGGTTCTCCCGCGCTTGCAGCAAGGCGACAAAAGGCTGGGCTGTTTCCCGCAGGGCGGCGTTTCTTTCGGTGATCAGGGTATCGAGCTCCGCCAGCGGTGCGGAAAGAACGCCCGGGTCACCCTGGAGCGTCTCTGAAACCGTGCTGGCAATCTGCCACAGGCGGGCCGACACCGGGTGCGCCCGGCTGATGTCACGCGGCAGACCCAGCGTGGCTTGGCCCATGGCATTGATCAAGCGGCGGGCCGGGTGCGCTTCGTCGGAGAACAGCGACGGGTCACAGATCGACAGCTTGAGCAGCGGTATCTGCAGGCGGCTGATGGCGGTCTTTACGGTGTCGGGCAAATCCCAGATGTTGAAGATGGCCTCGAAGATGTGGCCGAGCGTCTCCAGAGCGACGCTTTCCGGGTTTCCCAACGGAAGATCGATGTCGGCTGCCTTGAGCGCACGCGGTGGGGCTTCGTGGTCGGAAGAAGCCGCTTGCGTTGCGTTCGACGAAAGTTGCAATTGTTCCAGTCGCGTCGTCAGCTGATTGAGCATGACCAGCGTTGCGGCGTTCAGGGCGACGTTTCCACCCGAGTTGCCTGACTGGCTACTGGTATTGGTCATTCCGCCGGCCACGTTTCCAGTGCCGCCGAATTGCGTATTCAAGGCTTGCTGCAGCGCTGAAAATGCATTGGCGTTGCCATCCGATCGGCCATTGCCAGCAGATTGCGCAGCGGAACCGGACCGAGTTCCTCCGGACGAGATGTTGACGATCTGAGCCGGTGCGATGTTGCGGCTGGTCAGCTGCTCGTTCAGTTCTGCGTAGATGGCCGGCAAATGCGCGGAGAACT
>JAUPVD010000502.1 GCA_030917225.1 Pseudomonadota bacterium | reverse complement strand
GTCATGGCGCCGGAAGCGCCGGATGCCCGCGTTTCCTTCATGGGACGGGTCGAAAATCTTGAAGTTCGACCGATGCAGACAGTGGCCAAGGTGATCGTCAATCCGCGTACCGGTTCGGTAGTAATGAATCAGGCAGTGACCATCCAGAATTGCGCAGTGGCCCACGGTAACCTGTCGGTGGTCGTCAGCAGTGACCCGAGCGTGAGCCAGCCGGGCGCGCTGTCAGGTGGACAGACAGTGGTGACCAACCAGACCGATATCCAGATCAAACAGGATGCGGGGGCGCTGATGAATGTGAAGGCCGGCGCCAACCTGGCCGATGTGGTCAAGGCACTGAACTCACTGGGCGCCAACCCGCAGGATCTGCTTGCCATCCTGCAGGCGATGAAGGCTGCGGGCGCATTGCGCGCCGAGCTGGAAATCATCTGATCCTGCATCCAGGAACGACGATGAAACCCGAGGACATTGCCAATCACCGTTTCGTGCTCGACATGAAGTCGGCACAGGATCTGCGCGCCAAGATTCAGCAGGACCCGAAAGCCGGCATCAAGGACGCGGCCAAGCAGTTCGAGGGCATGTTCCTGCAGATGGTGATGAAGAGCATGCGCGATGCCACGCCCGCCGATGGGCTGATGAACAGCGACGCAACCCGCTTCTATACCTCCGTTCTGGATCAGCAGATGGCTCAGCAACTGGGTGCCAGCGGCCAGGTCGGGTTCGCCAAGCTGATCGAAGCCCAACTCAGCCGGACGATGTTGCCACCGGGTACGACGGCCGTGCCCGATGCAGCACCGATCGCCGGTCTGCGTGCCTATAGCGGCAGCGCGATACAACCCGCTGGCGCGATTCAGGGAGCGGAAAGGATTGCCGGTACCGTTGCCGGCGGTGCGGCAGAAGCCTCCGCGTCGCTGCCGGCCGCGGCGGGGCCCGTGTCGCAGGCCTCGCGTGATTTTGTGAATCGTGTCTGGCCGCATGCCGTGGATGCCAGCCGGAGTACCGGCGTACCGGCGCATTTTCTGGTTGCCCACGCGGCACTGGAGACGGGCTGGGGGAAGAGCGAGATTCGCCGTGCAGACGGTTCGACCAGCCACAATCTTTTCGGCATCAAGGCCGGGCGGAGCTGGCAGGGCGCTTCGGTCGAGGCAACGACCACCGAATACGTGAACGGCGAGGCGCAGCAGTCGAAGGAAAAGTTCCGGGCTTATGGTTCCTATGCCGAGGCTTTTCGCGATTACGCCAGCCTGTTGGCAAACAATCCCCGCTTTTCCGGTGTGCTTGGCCAACAGGATGGCACGGCCTTTGCTCGTTCTCTTCAACAGGCAGGTTACGCCACCGACCCGATGTATGCCGAGAAGCTCTCGCGCATCATCTCCGGCAACACGCTGCGGCAAGCCCTGACGGGCTGAACCAAGGGGCTGGAAATCGGTCGGCAATACCTAAACATTTCGGCATTTTTGCCGTAAATACATGGAACAAGAGGTTACTCCATGAGCTCAGGTCTATTCAGCGTTGGTCTCACCGGTCTGCGGGCAGCACAGCTGGGTCTGCTGACGACCGAACACAACATCAGCAATGCCAGTACGCCAGGGTATTCCCGGCAGCGCATCGTGCAGTCCACCAACTCGCCCATCTTGACCGGTGCGGGTTTCGTCGGGCAGGGCACCAGCGTTTCGACGATCGAGCGACTGTACAGCCAGACACTCGTCAATCAGGTGAATGCGGCGCAGTCCAACGTCGGCGAACTGGACGAGTACTACACCCAGATCAAGCAGATTGACAACATGCTGGCCGACCCGAACTCAGGGTTGTCGCCCGCGCTGCAGGATTTCTTTCGGGGCGTTCAGGCGGTGGCGGCGAATCCCGCGTCGCTTTCCTCCCGGCAGGCGATGATCTCCTCCGCCCAATCGCTCACTACGCGCTTCCAGAGCATGGAAACTCGCATGAACGAGTTGTATGAGGGTGTCGGGGCTGAGATCACGACAACAGTGGGCTCCATCAATTCATACGCTCAACAGGTTGCCGAACTCAACCAACGCATTATTCTGGCGCAGGCTTCCGGGGATTTGCCGGCAAATGATCTTCTTGATCAGCGCGATCAACTGGTCACCGAGCTGAACGAGCTGGTCGAAGTGAGCACTCGGGTCGATAGCGATGGCAGCTACAGCGTCTTCTATGGCAATGGCCAGCAGTTGGTGATCGGCAATCAGGTCACGAAATTGGTGGCACAGGCCTCCGCTGAAGATCTGACACGCATTGTCGTCGCAGTCGACACCCCCAGCGGTGCGCAGGAACTGCCGGAAAGCCTGATCACCGGCGGCAGTCTGGCGGGTTTGCTCAAGTTTCGCAGTGAAACGCTGGATCGCGCGACCAACGACATCGGCCGTGTGGCTGCGTCAATGGCGTTGACGCTTAATGCCCAGCATGCCCTTGGGCAGGATCTGCTCGGGCAGGTCAGTGCTGACGCCGTCTTCGAGGACGACTTCTTCGAGTTGGGTTCGCTGCGGACGGCCGGAAATTCCCTCAACACCGGCAGCGCAGCATTGACGCTCAACTTCATCGCGCCGCCGCCAAACAACGGCAGCAACTTTTACACCGATCTGACCGGTCACGACTATCGTCTGGTTTTTGGCGCAGGCGGCGCCTACACGGTGACCGATCTTGAGGATAACAGCACCGTGTTGACGGTTGCCGCTCCGGGAACCGGGACCCAGCAGTTCGATGGTTTGTCCTTGAACATCACGACGGCCGGCGCCGCCGGCGACAGCTTCCTGCTGCCGCCGACGATTGATGCTGCGCGCAACATCACCGTAAACGCCGTGATTGCTGGCGATCCGAGACTGATTGCCGCCGCCATGCCGGTGCGGACCGAGGTGCCGAGCACCAACAGCGGCTCGGCAATGATTGGTAGTAGCGTGGTCAGCACCGGCTATGTGCTGACCAACTTGCCACGCAACCTCAGCTATGCGAGTGCTGCCGGCGGCACGCTGGCGAATTTCCCGAACGGCACGGTCACGGTCACTTCCGGCGGCACCACGACCAGCTACACGATAACGGCTGCAACCGATACCGTCCCCTATGTATCGGGCGCAACGATCAGTTTCAATGGCATCAGCTTTGCCATCAGCGGTACGCCGCTCAACGGCGACCAGTTCTCGATCGCACGCAACCTGTCTGGAACCGCGGACAATCGCAACATGCTGGCGATGGGCAAGCTGCAGACGCAGAACACAGTGGCCGGTGGCGCCGCAACCTATCAGTCGGCCTATTCCCGTCTGGTCAGCGATGTTGGCAACAAAACACGTGAGATTCAGGTTACCGGCGAGGCACAATCTGCCCTGCTGAAACAATCCCAGAATGCGCGAGACTCGCTGTCCGGCGTTAACCTTGACGAAGAAGCGGCCAACTTGTTGCGCTACCAGCAGGCCTACCAGGCATCGGCCAAGGCACTCGATATCGGCAGCAAGCTTTTCGACGTGATCCTCGCGCTGCGTTCCTGATCGGAGAATTTCATGCGTATCAGTACCAATCAAATCTACGACTCGGGCACACTGGGCATCCAGCGCAATCAGCAGGGTTTGTATCAACTGCAAAACCAATTGTCGTCTGGGCGCCGCGTGCTTACGCCCGAGGACGATCCTGTCGCAGCTGCACAGGCCCTGATAGTGACGCAGTCGAAGGAGCTGGCTACCCAGTACGCGGAAAACCAGGGAAATGCCAAGTCGCAACTATCGACCCTTGATAGCAGCCTTGGCGCAATTACCGATCTGATCCAGAACGTTCGGGAAAGAGCGTTGCAGGCCGGCAACGGCAGCTTGACCAATTCGGAACGCTCTTTCATTGCCAATGAACTGCAGTCACGTTTTGATGAGTTGATGGGGTTGGCCAACAGCGATGATGGTACCGGTCAATTTCTGTTTTCCGGCTATCAAGGTGGAACGCGCCCCTTCGCAATTTCAGGTGCGGCGCCTACCGTACCCGCATTGGTCTCGCCGGTCGGCTACTCGGGCGATGAAGGCGAACGCCTACTTCAGGTATCTGGCGGGCGGCAGATGCCGGTCAACGTATCTGGCGCCGATCTCTTGATGAATATTCGCTCCGGCAACGGCACCTTCACGACCGCCGTCGGTGGCAATTCAGGCGGTGGTATCAATCAGGGGACCGCGACAATTGATGCTGGCTCGGTCACCAACTCTTCATTGTGGAATGCTGCAGTGAATACCCACAGCAGCTTCCGCATCGAATTCTCGAACGGAGGTAGCGGGCTGGAGTACCAGATATACAATCAGGCCAACGTAGCGATGCTGACCGCGCCGGTGGCCTACACTCCGGGGCAGGCTATTTCGTTGCAGAAAACGACTGCACCGGCAGCCAGTTTCGGTGCCCAGGTCGTGGTCAGCGGGACGCCAGTAGTCGGCGATCAGTTTACGATTGTCCCCAGTTCGAATCAGAGTCTCTTCAAGACCCTGCAGAATCTCATCGGTGCGCTACAGACACCGGTCGGCACGGCTACCTTTAGTAGCACGGAATACAACAATCGCCTCGGGGCTGAAATCACCAACCTCGACCGCTCACTGGACAATGTCAGCCGTATTCGGGCCGACGTTGGGTCTCGTCTCAAGGAACTGGTTTCGCTCAACGATACGGCGGAAGATCTGAAGTTGCAGTACAGTGCAACACTGTCGGATCTACAGGATCTGGATTACACCGAGGCGATTTCACGCTTCAGCCAGCAGCAGATGCAGCTTGAGGCGGCGCAGAAATCGTTTGCCCAGATACAGAGCCTCAGCCTGTTCAGCATCCTATGATTTCAGGGCGTGCAGCACTCCTTGTCGCTGGAATTGCCGTCAGCGTCTCTGCATGTGCGACGCGACTGGAGAGCATTCCGCCGAGCGGTTCAATCATTCCTAGCGAAGGAAAAGTGCAGGTCACCGCGAATACGGGCTACTCGTATTCGGAACTGCTGCTCTGGCCGGTGACAACATGGGCGCTTGATCAACTCTGGAGCGACCCGCTCAAGCTGTACTTTGTCTACCAGCCGTTTGCAGCCAACTGGAGCATTGAGGAAGCAGCGCTGGACGAAAATACCTACTACGTCCGCTTGCAGGCCAAGCGCTATCGAACCGGCGGTGATGGTGAGGCGATGTCGGTGCTGAAGCGCCGGGCAACCCAACTGCAGCACGAACGAGGCTTTGCGGCCTATCGCATACTTGAGTACAGCGAGGGCATCGAGTCCAATACGATTGGCGCCCAGAAGTACTCGGAAGGTATTGTCCAGTTCGCGCGGGCCGGGGCGCCGGCAGGGCGTTAGCGGCCAGGAACGAAGTGCCCGAGCATCGACTGCAGTCCGTGCTCGAACAGCTGGGTCAGAGGCCCGGCGAGATAGCTCAGGCTGAGAATCAGCATTACGAATCCGCCGATCAGCGTGATCGGAAATCCAACGGCAAATAGATTGAGCTGAGGCGCGGCGCGAGTCAGTACGCCCAGCGCCACGTTGGTGATCAGCAGTGCGCAGACCACCGGCAGCGCCAGCATCAGCCCCGATGCAAAAATGATGCTTCCCGCGTGGGCAAAATTCGACCAGGTACCGGCGCCAACAAAAGGCGCACCAACAGGCAGTGCGCTGAAGCTTTGTGCCAACGTCGCCAGAATCATCAGATGGCCGTTGATCGAGAGCAGCACCAGCAATCCGAGCAGCGACATGAATTCGCTGACGACTGGCGTCTGCGCCGTGTTGTCCGGGTCATAGAACGTGGCAAATCCCAAGCCCATCTGCAAGCCGATGACTTCGCCGGCATAATCGATTGCAGCGATCACCAGGCGCATGGCGAACCCCATCGAGATTCCAATGACTATCTGTTGCGCCAATATCATCAACCCTTGGCCGGACGCTGGCGAGATGGGGGGCATGGCCGGGAGTGCAGGAACGAGCGCCAATGAAATCGCCAGGCCCAGCACCAGCTTGATGCGCACTGGCACTGCTGCATTCGAAAAGGGTGGTGCCGTTGCCACGACGGCCAGAATGCGTGCAAGGGGAAAGAAAAAGGCCGCGATCCAGGCGTCGAGTTGCACGCTGGTAAACGAAATCATCCGAGCATCCCGGGGATGGCGTCAAACAGGCGGCGGATGTAATCGATCATCAGCTGCAGCATCCACGGCCCGGCAAAGATCAGTGTGATGAACATCACCACCAGACGGGGAATGAACGACAGCGTCGATTCGTTGATCTGGGTCGCTGCCTGAAAGATGCTGATGATCAGCCCGGTGACGAGCGCTGCCATGAGCATCGGAGCCGAGACCAGCAGTGTCATCTCCAGGGCCTGCCGGCCAAGCTCCATGACTGTCTGCGGCGTCATGTGGCGAAGCTCTGGACCAGTGATCCAACAATCAGGTGCCAGCCGTCCACAAGTACGAACAGCATCAGCTTCATCGGTAGCGACACCATCACCGGTGACATCATCATCATACCCATCGACATCAGCACGCTGGCCACGACCATGTCGATGACGAGGAAGGGAATGAAGATGATGAAACCGATCTGGAAGGCTGTTTTGAGTTCGCTGGTCACGAACGCCGGGATCAGCACATGCATTGGCGTGTCTTCCGGCTTCTCGATCTTCTCGATCTTGGCCAGGCGAGCAAAAAGGCCGATATCCGTTTCCCGCGTCTGCTTCAGCATGAAGCCTTTGAGCGGCACCGTGGCGCGGTCTATCGCTTGCGGAAAACTGATGCGGTTTTCCGAGAGTGGCAGGTAGGCATCGGCGTAAATCCGGTCGAAGACCGGTGCCATGACAAAAAATGTCAGGAACAGAGACAGCCCGATGAGTACCTGATTCGGCGGCGAAGTCTGCGTGCCAAGCGCGTGGCGCAGCAGTGAAAAGACGATGATGATCCGCGTGAAACCGGTCATCATCAGCACCGCGGCCGGGATGAAGGTCAGCGCTGTCAGCGTGATCAGCGTCTGGATGGGCAGCGACCAGTTGGTGCTGCCGCCTGGCCCGGGGCTGCTGGTCAGGGCCGGCAAACTGGCCTGGGAAAATGCTTCTGTCGGCAGAACCAGAAGGGCCGCAAGCGCTGGCAGAAAAAAGAGGATGCGCTGCATCGAATTACGGCTTGGACTCATTGCGTTGTTCCCGGAACTGTTTCAGCCAGTGCCCGAACTGGCCATCTTCCGTTGTTTCGGCCGGAACGGTCCCCTTCGGCATGGTGTGTAGCGTGCGTGTTTGTCCGGGAGCAATGCCGACGACGAGCCAGGTATCTTCGATCTCAAGCAGGACGATGCGTTCGCGGGCACCGACTGGCAGCGAACTGACAATGCGCATCGGACCCTTGCCAGCCATGAAAGCTTTGCCACCGTTCATTCGTCGCAGCAACCAGGCAGCGCCGACGAAAAGGCCAAGGATCAGGGCCAGACCAGCGAAAGTCTGCACCATGGTGGCGAAAGAAACGCCGGGGGGCGGGGAAGGAGTCTCTGCCGCAAGAGACGCGAACGGTGCGAGCAGCACTGCTGCACCCAGTTGGCAGGGTCGAATGCAAAGAATACGAAGAAAAAGGAATTTCGGGCTCACAGGGCCCTATCTTAAAGCATGGCGCCCCGTGAACAAACCCGAATAAGCATCAAGCCAGCGCCACCATGAACATGCCCTAGCGGCCGAGTTTACGCATGCGCTCCGATGGCGTGATGATGTCCGTCAGGCGAATGCCGAATTTCTCGTTGACCACGACCACCTCGCCTTGGGCGATGAGGGTGCCGTTGACCAGGATGTCGAGGGGTTCTCCTGCCATGGCATCCAGTTCCACGACCGAGCCGTGGGCCAGTTGCAGCAGATTCTTGATCGTGAGTTTGGTGCGGCCGAGTTCGGCAGTGATCTGGACCGGGATGTCCATGATCATGTCGAGTTCATTCATGACGGCGCCTTTGCCGGGATCACCGCCAAAGCTCTGGAAAATCTGTGCGGGCGCCGCCGCCGGCGCCGCTGCACCCGACTCGGCGATCGCCTGCTCGGCCATCGCGGCCGCCCAATCGTCTTCGCCAATGGCGTCTGCTGCCGCGCTTTCGACGTTTTCTGTGTCTTCAGACATGATGTTCCCCTTGCATCGAATCCTGCTTCTCTGAAGCTATGAATCGCTCTATCTGGATGGCGTACTGACCCTGCTGCTGGCCAAACTTGCATTCGACCAGCGGCACACCGTCCACCTTGGCAATGATCGTTTCCGGAATATTCACCGGGATGACATCGCCAACCTTCATCTTGTTGATCTGTCCCAGCGTCAAGGCGGCGTGCGTCAGTTCCGCCGTCAGCTCGACTTCTGCACTCTGCAGCTGCTTGCGCAGCGTCGTGATCCAGCGTTTGTCGGAGGACAGCTGGTCGCTCTGCATGCTGCTGTACAGCAGGTCGCGGATCGGTTCCAGCATCGAATACGGGAAACAGATGTGCATTTCCGCTGCCGAACCGCCGAACTCGATCGAAAAGGTTGTCGAGACGACGATTTCCGATGGCGTCGCGATATTGGCGAACTGCGAATTCATTTCCGAGCGGATGTACTCGAAATTCAGGTCATGCACTGGCTTCCACGAGCGACCATATTCGGTGAATACGACGTTGAGCATGCCCTGGATGATGCGCTGCTCGGTTTGCGTGAAATCCCGACCTTCCACGCGGGTGTGGAAGCGCCCGTCACCGCCGAACATGTTGTCAACAACCAGGAAGACCAGGTTCGGGTCGAAGATGAACAGCCCCGTTCCTCGCAAGGGCTTGGCCGATACCAGGTTGAGGTTGGTCGGTACCACCAGATTGCGGATGAACTCGCTGTACTTCGCTACCTTGATCGGCCCCACCGAAATTTCGGCGTTGCGGTGCATGTAGTTGAACAGACCGATGCGCAGGTAACGGGCAAAGCGTTCGTTGATCAACTCCAGCGTCGGCATGCGGCCGCGGACAATCCGCTCCTGCGTGCCGAGATTGTAGTTTCTCGGGCCGCCACCTTCATCGCCCGCTGCTTCAGGCTCGTCGGTTTCCCCGGTGACGCCCTTGAGCAGTGCGTCTACTTCGTCCTGAGAGAGAAAATCCTGCGCCATGGCTGATTATTGGATGATGAACGAAGTGAAAAGGACTTCCTTGACGGGGTCTTCAACCGTCTTCTTGCCCTTGGCCGGCTCGCCGCCGCCGATCACCTCGTTGATGCTCTCCTTGATCTCGTTAGCGAGTTGCTCCTTGCCTTCGCGCGGGGCAATTTCGGATGGCTTCTTGGAGGACAGGATCAGCATGATCTTGTTGCGCAGCTTGGGCATGTGGATTTTCATCTTTTCGCCCACCGCAGCATCTTCAGCCTCGACGTTGATGGTGACCTGCAGGTACTGGTCGCCGGTTTCCGGCACCAGATTGACGGTAAAGGGTTCCATCGGAATATAGACGGGTACGGCTTCCTTCTCGCCTTTCTTCTTTTTTGCGGACTCCTTTTCGGCAGCAACTTCGCCATCCTCGGCGTGATCGTCACTCTTTTTCAGCAGGAAAAAAGCGGCTCCACCACCGGCGAGAACGATGACCAGTACCGCCGCCAGGATGATGATCAGCATCTTCTTGCTTTTTTTCGGTGGTGCTTCTGCCGCGCCTTCGGCTGCTTTTTCTTCTTTAGCCATTGCAAACCCCTGTTGTGTTTTCAGCGCATTGTAGCGCGTCAACTGTGCGGTTGTTTGGCCCGCACGCCCCTAATGCGCAGAACTCCGCGCCTCTCATGAATTCTCTGGCTCAGGCAAAGGTATCGACCAGTCCGTTGCCACGTTTGATATTTGTTCCCAGCATGGAGTCTCCGCGCATCAACCGATTGTTGTCGCCCAGTCCGCTACCGTCCTTCGTGCCAGCATCGCCACGGCCATTGGCGTTGCCATTATTGTTTTCTTCGTAAGCCTGCCGGAAGGACTCGGCGCTGACATTCGTTTGCCCAAGTTCGACACCAACGCCGGCCAGCATTTCGCGCAAGCGCGGCAGAGCCGATTCGATGGCTTCACGGACTTCGGCGCTGGCGGATGCGAAGACCGCTGTCGCCTGATCATTTTTCACGTTCAACGATATCTCTATCGGCCCCAGTTGCGGGGGATTGAGGGTGATTTGCGCGCTCTGTTTGTCCTGGGTCGCCAACCACACCACTTTCTGCCCGAACTCGGCTGGCCAAGCCTGATCCTTCATGGGTGTATCCAGGCGGACCTGTTCGGTGGCCTGGCGCAGGGGAGTCGTCTGCGTATTGCCGATTTGAACTGCACTGGCCGCCTGTTGCGGCGTTGTCGGCAGTTCGGTGACGCCAGGAAGTGCATCGGCAAGCTTTTGCTCAAATCCGGCAAGTTTTGCCGGTGTGCCGGCTTGCGCTTGTGCCCCGAGACCTGATGGCTGCGCGCTTTCGCTGGTCAGCGGCGGTTGCCTGGAATTCTCGGTTGCGACGGCCTGCCCAAGGACCATGGCCTTGTCTGTGGCGGTGGCGAGTGCCGGGTCTGCAGCAATCGCTATCGACAGGTCGGCGTCGGTGCTCAAGGTAGCAGCTTCACCCTTCTGCGTCAGTTGCGCAGTCGGGAGTGCCGGTGGCATGGCAATTCCCATGGAAGCCAGTAGCAGTGCGGCGTCCTGCGGGCTGGCAGCGGTTTCGGTAAGCAGGGATTCTGCAGTAGATGCGTCGGAGGCTTGCGTCTTTAGTCCTGTTTCCAGGGTCAGTTGACCGAGCAGCAGGGCGGCAAAATCGGCACCGGCGAGTGACGCACCGCTACCCTCGGCAGGCGATGGGTAATCTGCCGTTTGAGCTGGCAGCGGCTTGGCCGGCAAGGACAGTGCAGCAACGGCGGTGGGCATGGGCAGATTCCTGTCTGACAAGATTTGACTCCTGTGCAGCAAACACCGTGCCAGCGTTGATTTTTCCCTGATCAGCTTTCTTCATCCCGGCGCTTGCGGGCGGCGATCTCGTCGGTCAATTTTTGCTCTCGACGCAATTCCAGTGAAAGTTCTACCGCACGGTGGCGATCCGACAAGGTGTCGATGGCCTTGAGTCGGATGCGTTGTTCCTGCCAGTGCGACTGTCCGGCTGCCGTGTTGTTGCTCGAATGCGCAACCACCAGTCGCTGCTGGCTGATGGCGTCATCGAGGCGGTTCAGGAAATCCTGAAAATTTTTCCACTGAAGCGGACTCATGCCTTGCTGGGCTGTCGTCTGGAAGCGCCGCGCATACTCCTCGCGGTACTGGCTGAGCAGATCAAGCTTGGCTTTTGCGTCCTGCTCTGCGGCAATCAGCCGCGCCAGCTTCTGCGTTGCCTCGTCCGCACGGTTTTGCATCAGATCGAGGACGGCTTGCAGGGAAAATGGTTTGGTCATGGCAGCATCAAACTGGATGCTTCATTGTAGCTGCTTGCTGCTGCAATCAAACGGACAGCCCGAACAGTCGGTGCAGATCTTCCGTGCTTTCGGCGTAAGCCGCACGCTGGGAGAGGTCCTGCTGCAGGAAACGCTCGAAATGGGGCTGCTGGGTTATCGCCTGGTCCAGCAGGGGGTCGCTGCCGGGGACGTAGGCGCCGACACTGATCAGGTCGCGCGAACGCTGATAACGGGAATAGAGTTGCTTGAAGCGTCGAATGGCTTCGAGGTGCCCCGGCGTGATCAGATTGACCATGGCTCGGGAAATCGATTGTTCGATGTCGATGGCGGGGTAGTGGCCGGCATCGGCCAGAGAGCGTGACAGCACGATGTGTCCATCGAGAATCGCCCGGGCGGAGTCGGCGATCGGGTCCTGCTGGTCGTCGCCTTCGGCCAGCACCGTGTAGAAGGCCGTGATCGAACCACCGCCGACCGCACCGTTGCCCGCGCGTTCAACAAGCTGGGGCAAGCGCGCGAAGACGGACGGCGGGTAGCCGCGCGTCACGGGTGGCTCGCCGACTGCCAGCGCAATTTCGCGCTGGGCCATGGCAAAGCGGGTGAGCGAATCCATGATCAGCAGTACCTGCTTGCCCTGGTCGCGAAAATGCTCGGCAATACTGGTTGCGTAAGCGGCCCCCTGAAGGCGCATCAGCGGGCTGACATCGGCCGGGGCAGCAACCACGACCGCACGGCGCAAGCCTTCGTCACCAAGGATCTGCTCGATGAATTCCTTGACCTCACGGCCCCGCTCACCGATCAGCCCGACGACGATGATCTCCGCCTCGGTGTAGCGGGCCATCATGCCGAGCAGAATCGACTTGCCGACGCCCGAGCCGGCAAACAGGCCCATGCGCTGACCTCGCCCGACGGTGAGCAGCGAGTTGATGGCACGCACTCCGACATCCAGCGCCTGCGTGATCGGCGCGCGCGACATTGGATTGACCGGCCGGCTCTGCAGAGGACGCAGGTTGTCGGAATGCAGCGGACCGTGGTTGTCGAGCGGCCTGCCGGCGGCATCGACGACCCGTCCGAGCAAGGATTCGCCGACCGGCATCAGTTTGGCTCGGTCGATCGTGCGGCGCCGCTGCGCACGTGGCTTGCCGATCTTCGGCAAGGGAGTGCGTGCCTCGAAAGCAACGACGCGAGCACCGGGCGAAAGACCGTAGACGTCTTCCGACGGCATCAGGAACAGTTTTTCGCCGGAGAATCCGACGACTTCCGCTTCTACGGCGGCGCCCCCGGTCGGGATGATGCGACATGAACTGCCCAGTGGAAGCTTGAGGCCGCTCGCTTCCATGACCAGGCCGTTGATACGGGAAAGATGGCCGCTCGACAGGATGGGTTGGGCGTCCGCAGCCGCTTCGCGGCATTGTTCGAGAAACCCGCACCAAGTGCTGTGATGGTCGGGTAGGTTGCTGCTCACGGCTTTTCTTCCAGCCAGTCGCCAGTGGCGCCGATGGCGTCGAGGACGCGATGCCAGCGCGTCTGCAGCGTCGCGTCGACTTCGCTGGCGCCGGATTCGACCCGGCAGCCACCGCGCTCGAGGTGGCTGTCTTCGAGGATGCGCCAACCGTTGTGGGAGAGCTGTTCGCCAAGTTGCGAGCGCACCAGCGC
>JAUPVD010000040.1 GCA_030917225.1 Pseudomonadota bacterium | reverse complement strand
GCCTGCTGCATGGCGACGGAAAAACCCACTTGGCCCTGGAACGCGCGCTGGAGGGGTAGGCCGTGGAACGCATCGTCTACCTTGAGCGTGAATCGATCATCGCTGACGTGCGGCGGCCGGCTTTCGCCCACGCATGGATCGAGCATCCCATGTCCTTGCAGGCCGAGGTCGAAGTGCGCCTGGCCGAGGCCACCATCGCTATCGTCAACAAGGTGCAGATCGATGCCGGCATGATCTCGCGCTTGCCGAATTTGAAGATGGTAGCTGTTGCCGCCACGGGCACCAACAACGTCGACCTGGAGGCCTGCCGTGCGCGCGGCATCGTCGTCTCCAACATTCGTGGCTATGCCGTGCATACCGTACCCGAGCACGCCATCGCGCTGATGCTGGCCCTCTCGCGCAACCTCATCGCCTATCGCGAATCCGTGCAGGCCGGGCGCTGGCAGCAGAGCGAGCAGTTCTGTTTCTTCGACCACCCGATCCGCGACCTGCATGGCGCAACGCTGGCCATCATCGGCAGCGGCTCGCTCGGCGATGGCGTTGCGCGGCTCGCCGAGGCTTTCGGCATGACAGTGCTGAAGGCCGAACGTAAAGGTGCGAATGTCTGCCGACCAGGCTACGTGCCCTTCGCCGAGGCACTGGCCACAGCCGACATCGTCTCGCTGCACTGCCCGCTGACCGCCGACACGCAAGGCTTGATCGGTGCTGCCGAACTGCAGTCGATGAAGCGCTCAGCCTTGCTCATCAACACCTCACGGGGTGGCCTCGTTGACGAGGCCGCGCTGGTGCAGGCACTTAAGGAAGGCTGGATCGCCGGTGCCGGCTTCGACGTGCTGACGAAGGAGCCGCCGAAGGATGGCAATCCGCTGCTTTCTCCGGAGCTGCTGGCCCTGCCCAACTTCCTGCTGACGCCGCATGTCGCCTGGGCCAGTCGGCCGGCGATGCAGGCGCTGGCCGATCAGCTGATCGCCAACATCGAAGCCTTCGTTCGCGGCGAGCCGCAGAACAGGATCGTCTGAAAGTGCCCGTGAGCCTGGATACAGTGGATGCCGAAAGTCTTCTGCTGGCCGCGCTGATCGTTGCGGCAGCGCTGCTCTATTCTTCCGTCGGCCACGGCGGCGCTTCGGGCTATCTGGCCGCGATGGCGCTCTTCGGCGTTGCGCCGGCGGTCATGAAGCCGACGGCACTGGCGCTCAATGTGCTCGTCTCGCTGATCGCCACTGTCCGCTTCTACCGGGCGGGCGCCTTTTCGTGGAACCTGTTCCTGCCGCTGATCCTGGCATCGGTGCCGATGGCCTACCTCGGCGGCATACTGACCTTGCCGGCGGAGTACTACCGGCCGCTGGTCGGTGTTGTGCTGATCTACGCCGCCTGGCGATTCTTCGTCACGGCGGGCAATGCCGACTATGCGCTGGTGCAGCCGTCCCGGCCAGTGCTGCTTGGCTCCGGTGCTGCACTGGGCCTTCTTTCCGGGCTGACCGGTGTTGGCGGCGGCATCTTCCTCAGCCCCTTGCTGCTTTATCTGCGCTGGGCACCGCTGAAGACGATTTCCGGTACCTCCGCAGCCTTCATCCTGGCCAACTCACTCGCTGGCCTTGCCGGGGTCATGAGCAAGGGTGCCAGCCTGCCGCCGGCGCTGCCGCTGTGGGCGGCTGCAGCCGTGGTGGGGGGGGTCGTCGGTGCCGAATACGGTAGTCGGCGGCTGGGTAACGCGATGATCCAGAAGCTGCTGGCAGTCGTACTGGTCATCGCCGGACTGAAAATGGTGCTGACATGAAACAACCCCCTTACTCGCTACGCTCGTTTCCCCCCGCGGGGGAGGTCAGTTCCTTCGGAACGGCCGTGCGGAACTGACATGAGCGCACGAGAAGACATCCTGGCGCGAGTGCGTGCCAACCTCGGCGTGAAGGCCGGTGATGCCGCACGCCGCGAGTCGGCGCTGGCGACTGTGGCCGCAAAGGCGCAAGGGCCGCGGCCGGTGGTTGATGGCGATCCGGCAGCCCTTGCCGAACGCTTTGCAGCCAAATCGGCGGCCATGTCCTCCACGGTCGACAGGCTGCGGACCATGGCCGAAGTGCCGGCCGCCGTTGCACGCTATCTGGCCGGCAACGGGCTGGCGCAGCAGGCCGTCTGCTGGCCGGCGCTGGCATCGCTCGACTGGGCAAGCGCCGGTCTGCAGGTGGAAGGGCGCGCCGCCAACGGCCACGATCCCGTCGGCGTTACCGGCTGTTTCTGCGCCATTGCCGAGACCGGCACGCTGATGCTGCTCTCCGGCCCGGAAACGGCCGCTACCACCAGCCTTCTGCCGGAAACGCATATCGCCGTGGTGCCGGTATCGCGCATCGTGCCGGCAATGGAGGAGGGCTTTGCGTTGCTGCGTGCCGAACATGGCGAGTTGCCGCGTGCCGTCAATTTCGTCTCCGGCCCATCGCGCACCGGTGATATCGAGCAGACCATCGTCCTCGGCGCGCACGGGCCCTACCGCGTGCATCTCATTCTGGTCGCTGACTGCTGAGCGGGCTCAGGTGGCGAAGGGCATCATCGGATGCCCGCGCCGCACGGCTTCCATGAAGATGATTCCCTGATGGGGCTCGCCGATGCCGCCGGCGTCGAAAAGCAGCTGGAACACCTCGTCGGCCTGAGGTGCCTCGACGAGCACCATCATCACATCCTTCTCGCTCCAGAACGCCTTCCCTGGCCGCATGCGCCGGCTGCCGGTGCCGCGCGCGTGGTGGTGCGTGACCGACAGCACGCCGGGCCGGTTCTCGATGATTTCAAGCAGCTTGCTGCCATGGCCGCTGCTCACGATGGCCGTGATCAGCTTTTTTTCGATGCCGTGGCCGATGTGTGCGAGCGCACTCATTTCCTGGGCTCCGCATGCACACCGAAGCGCGCGGCTACTTCGTGCGGCACGTAGGTGGCCATTTTTTCCAGGTTGGTCATCCACAGGATGCCCATGCCCGGCGTATCCAGCTTGGCGGTGACAAAGATGCGCTCGAACATCCGGTCGGCCTGCTCCGACGGCACAACGATGTAGATCACTTCCTTTTCGTTGTTCACCGTCAGCGCGAGGATGCCCAGGTGTTTCTGGCGAACACCGGTGCCGCGCGCGTGGAAAATGGTCGCACCCTGTGCGCCGGCCTCCTGGGCTGCCTGCACCACCAGATCGGCGGCCCCCCGCTGGACGATGGCGGTCAGCAGTACCACGTCGGTGAGTACGATCAGTTCGTTGGCTTGCTGCGAATTGCTCATGACTGCTTGCTCCTGCGCCGGGTGCGCGTATGCATGTCGATCCACAGGCCGGTGCCGAGAACAGAGACGATCGGACCGACCGAACACATGGCAAGAATGCCGAAACCTTCCGCTGCGCCAACTGCCTCGCCGAGGCCGATGCCAAGCGCCAGAAGCAGCGGCACCGTGACCGGGCCGGTCGTGACTCCGGCGCTGTCCCAGGCCAGGTTGACCATCTCCTCGCGGGAGAAAAAGGTCAGGCCCAGTGCCAGCACGTAGCCGGCGACCAGCAATACCCACAAGGGCAGGTTGAACAGGATGCGCGCAACGCCTATGGCGGCGCCAATGCCAACTCCGGCGGCGACTGCGTGGATCAGGTT
>JAUPVD010000501.1 GCA_030917225.1 Pseudomonadota bacterium | reverse complement strand
GCGATGCTTCCGCAACACTCAGGCGCGCACGTTGCCGACGCCGAGCACGATCCATTTCAGGCTGGTCAGCCCTTCGAGGCCGACCGGGCCGCGGGCGTGGATCTTGTCGGTGGAAATGCCGATCTCGGCGCCGAGGCCGTATTCGAAGCCATCGGCGAAGCGCGTCGAGGCGTTGATCATGACCGAGGCGGAATCCACTTCGCGCAGGAAACGCATCGCATTCGTGTAGTTCTCGCTGACGATGGATTCGGTATGGTGCGACGAGTATTCGTTGATGTGCGCGATGGCCTCGTCCAGCCCGGCGACGACCTTGACCGAAATGATCGGAGCGAGGAACTCCGTGCGGTAGTCTTCCTCCGTTGCGGCCTTGGCTTCCTTGACCAGTGACTGCGTTTCGGCGCAGCCGCGAATCTCGACGCCCTTGGCGGTGAGCATGGCAGCGATCGGCGGCAGCAGTTCGGCCGCGCGCGAACGGGCGACGAGCAGCGATTCGGCGGTGTTGCAGGTGCCGTAGCGCTGCGTCTTGGCGTTCTCGACGATCTTCAGTGCCTTGTCGGCGTCGGCTGCGTCGTCGAGGTAGACATGGCAGTTGCCGTCGAGGTGCTGGATCATCGGCACGCGCGACTCGGCGAGCAGGCGCGAAATGAGGCCCTTGCCGCCGCGCGGCACGATCACGTCGACGTATTCGCGCATGGTGATCAGGTGGCCAACGGCGGCGCGGTCGGTGGTGTCGATCACCTGCACGACCGTATCGGGCAGGCCGGCTTCGGCCAGGCCTTCGCGCACGCAGGCGGCAATCGCGCGGTTGCTGCGGATCGCTTCCGAGCCGCCGCGCAGGATGGCGGCGTTGCCCGACTTCAGGCACAGCGCCGCCGCATCGGCGGTGACGTTCGGCCGCGCCTCGTAGATGATGCCGATGACGCCCAGCGGCACGCGCATCTTGCCGACCTGGATGCCGGACGGGCGAGAGGCCATGTCGCTGATCTCGCCGACCGGATCCGGCAGGCCGGCGACCTGCTCGACGCCTTCGGCCATGGCGGCGATGCCCTTTTCGGAAAGGGTCAGGCGGTCGAGCATGGCGGCTTCGAGGCCGGCGGCACGGGCAGCGTCCAGATCCTCGCGGTTGGCAGCGAGCAGTTTTGCCGTGTCGCGCCGGATGGCGGCAGCGATGGCCCGCAAGGCCCGGTTCTTCTGGTTGGTGTCGGCACGAGCAGCGGCGCGCGAGGCTTCGCGCGCCTGGCGGCCGATGGTCTGCATGATCTGCTGGATATCCATGGTGTTGCGGCAATGTCATTGCGAAGCAGCCATTATAGCGGCCGGGGTGGGAAAAGCAGGCAGGGAACTCTTGCGAACGATTACACTCTCACCCGGAAGTCGGAGGGCGAAAAAGAGGGAAAGAGGATGGAAAGAAGATGGAAAAAAAGCTGATTATTCCCACCGAGGTAAAAGTCTGCGCTACCTGCAGCTACTGGGATGGGGAACGCCGGGTGGACGAGGAATACAGCCTGGTCGTGGTCGCGGACGATTGCCGCGGGGAGTGTCTGGCACAGGAAAAGCTGTTTGACGGGCTGAACGATGTCCGCCACATGCCGGATTGTGCGTGGGAACCGTTGGAGTCTCAGGAGCCGGCGGAGTCACCCGGTAGCGAACCCACGTTAGCGGCCTCGGAAAAAAAACAGGTTAGCAGCGCGGGCTAGGTGCGCCCCTGGCGCGTCGGTTGGCGCAGCAGCAGGCCCAGTCGCAAGAATTCGTTCCAGACGTCGCCGACGATCAGGCCCTTGATCATGCGGTCGATGCGTCCCGCTTGTGCCAGCGCCTCCCGCGCCTGCGGCGAGGCAATCCGCCCGAGGCATCGCTTCATCAGGTTCTGCCGTGGGCCCCAGACCCGCGCATCGCGCATCAGCACTTCGGCCGGTTGCCCTTCGTCCATGCCAGCCCGGATCTGTGTCAGGGCGCGCACTTCTTCGGTCATCGCCCAGAGCACCAGCGGTGGCGCTTCACCTTCCTGCTTCAATCCATCCAGCGTCCGCGTCAGGCGGGCGGTGTCGCCAGCGAGCAGCGCCTCGCGCAGCCCGTCGAGATCGAAACGGGCGACATCCAGCACGGCCTCGCGCACTTCGGCCAGGCCGATCTTGCCTTCCGGATAAAGCAGACCCAGCTTGCGGATCTCCTGCTGGGCCGCCAGCAGGTTGCCCTCGACACGCTCGGCGATGAAGTTCAGTGCGTCGTTGTCGGCACTCTGCCCCTGGCGGCGCAGGCGCCCGGCGATCCAGGCCGGTAATTCGGCCAGCGCCGGTGCAGTGAGCTTGATGGCAACGCCGGCATTGGCCAGCGCGGTCACCCAGGCCGCCTTCTCTTCCTTCCAGTCGAGCGCCGGCAGCGTTACCAGCAGCAAGGTGTCCGGGCCGCAGCGGCTGCAGTAATCCTGCAGCGCGGCACTGCCTTCGCGGCCGGGTTTGCCGGTGGGTATGCGCAGGTCGAGCAGTTTCTTGCCACCGAACAGCG
>JAUPVD010000500.1 GCA_030917225.1 Pseudomonadota bacterium | reverse complement strand
TGGCGCTCATCTATATCTTTCATGCGCCGGTACTGCCCCTGGAGGATCAGCGAGATATCCGGGTTGAAGCCAGTGGCCAGCGCAGCAGCCGGCGGTCTCAGGCTGGCCTGGCGGGCAACCGTTTCTGCCTCCTTGGCCGTGGCTTCGGCCTTGGTGGCCGTGCCCTCGGCCTTGGCCAGTTTGGTTTCAAGTGAAGCGATGCGCTGTTCGTAGGCATCCTTCATCTGCTGCAACTGCTTGCGGATTTCAGCCAGGTCCGCATCGTTGGCGGCATTGGCCGCCGAGGTAGATAAACCAATGGACATGGCGACGGCGAGTGCCGTCAGTGAAAACGGTTTCATGACAACTCCTGATCGGAAATGAACGGACAGCCGGCAGTAGAACCGGCGACGGACAAGCGATCAGGTTGCTGGCGGTCCGCGCGCCTGGCGGCGGAAGGAAAAATATTCCGGGAAGAAAACAGGAAGAGCGGGCAGCGCACAAGCCTGCAATGAGGTATCGACGAGCGGCAGTGCGGCAGGCGGTGGTGCGCTGCCGTCGAAATTCTGCCCGGCCAGACAGACGAGACAGATTTCACTGGCGGGCTGGGCGTCGAGATGCTCGGCAGCATGCGCAAGCATCGCCGTCTGCCCGAAGAAAAGTGCTGCCAGAAGCAGGAGGCAGCGCAGCGAACGCAATCCGGCTGACGACGCGATCACGGCATGCCCTCGCCGGCCAGCTTGAGTGCCGACATAGCCGCCGGCGCGTTCAGTGGCGTGCTCAGTGGTGTGCTATCGCAAAACATCGCAAAAGCCTTCTCGACATACTCGCGCTGGAAGTTGCGGACGATGAAGACGAGTCGCGACTGTCGATCGGCATCCGGCCATTCCGGCAGCGATGCCTCAGGGTAGCGGACATGCTGCACGCAATGCACGATACGCGGTGCCACTTCACCTTCGACATCAATCAGCCCCTTCACGCGCAGAATGCGGTCGCCACAGGTCGACAACAGCACATCCATCGCCTCGGCAAACTCGCCCCAGACGAATGGCTTTGTGAAGCGCAGCACGAAGCTGAACACCTGTGCGTCGTGACGATTGGGATCATGGTCGTGGGCACCGCCATGACCGGAAGCAGCAAGCACCTTCTCTTCGGCCAGCCAACGCCGCACATCGGCGATTTTCGTGGCCGGATCGTAGAGGCCGCAGCCGGCAAGTGCAGCCGCATCGACCTTGCCGCCACGCAGCTCGATCTGCGGCGCTCCCGGGTTCAGCCGGGCGACGCGGCGGCTGACACGCGCAACCTGTTCATCGGTCGCCAGATCGCATTTGGTCAGCAGCAGCCGGTCGGCCATGGTGATCTGCTTCACCGCCTCCAGGTGCCGCGTCAGTTGCCTTTCGGCGTGCGTGACATCGACGGCGGTGACGATGCCGTCACTGCGAAAACGCTCGGCGATGAAGAAGTCTTCCATCAGCGTGTAGATCACCGGCGCCGGATCGGCCAGCCCGGTGGTCTCGATGATCACGCGGGAAAATGCCGGAATCTCGCGACGCAGGCGACGCATGAACAGGTCGCGCAGCGCCCGCGCCAGATCGCCGCGCACGCTGCAGCACAGGCAGCCGGAGTCGAGCAGGACAAGGTTGTCGTCAATCTTGTCGACCAGATGGTGGTCAATGCCGACTTCGCCGAACTCGTTGATCAGCACGGCCGCATCGGCCATCGCCGGCTGCTTCAGCAGATGGTTGAGCAGGGTGGTCTTGCCGGCGCCCAGGAAGCCGGTGAGCACCGTCACCGGGATAGCCCGGCTCTGATCTAGCGCAGACACTTCTGCAAGCCGAGCATGATGATGTCGCGCGGCAGGTCGCGACCGATGAAAACCAGTGTGCTGATGCGGGGTTCCTCTTCCCACGGCTGACCGGGGCTCGCGCCCATCAGCGCATGCACCCCCTGCAGGATGACGCGGTAGGGCAGGTCGTCGACGGCCATGACGCCCTTGTAGCGCATCAGGTCGTCGCCGAAGACACGGACAATGCCACCGATGAAATCCTGCAGCTTTGCGCCGTCAAAATCGCGCTCGCTGCGAAAAACCACCGAACCGATGCTGTCGTGATGGTGATGGTGTGCGCCGGCGAGGAAACCCGCATCGATTTCAAGCGCCGCATTCAGGTTGAAACCGCGCACATCGAGAATCTCGGCCAGCGGCGTTTCGCCGAAATGCACGGCCTGCTGCGTTGCGCGAGGATTCATCGATGCCAGACGCTCCTGCAATTCGTTCAGCTGTGTCGCGTCGACCAGTTCGGTTTTCGACAGCAGCAGACGGTCGGCAAAGCCGACCTGGGATTGCGCCGCATCGTGCTCGTCGAGCTGCCTGCCTGCATGGACGGCGTCGACCAGCGTCACCACGGCGTCGAGCAGATAGCGCTGCGAGATGGTCTCGTCCATGAAGAAGGTCTGCGCCACCGGCCCCGGCTCGGCCAGCCCGGTGGTCTCGATGATCACCCGCTGGAAAGCCAGATCGCCGGCATCCCGCTTCTGCATCAACTCACCGAGAATGCGCACCAGGTCGCCACGTACCGTGCAGCAAATGCAGCCATTGTTCATCTCGACGATCTGTTCTTCGCCGGAAAGCAGCAATTCGTTGTCGATGCCGATTTCGCCGAATTCGTTTTCGATCACCGCGATCTTTTCGCCGTGGCGTTCGGTCAGGATGCGGTTGAGCAGCGTCGTCTTGCCGCTACCGAGAAAACCGGTCAGGATCGTGACCGGAATAGGGGGCGGGGGCGATAGCGGCGGTGGCTGCGTGCCTTCAGCGAGCATCAACGGCTCCGGTTGCACTCGGCGCAGCGGCCGGAAAGATCGAGCGCGGCGCGGGCCAGCGTGAAGCCACGCGGCAAGGCCGGTGGCTGTGGCGCAGGCACATCAAGACAATAGACACGACCGCAGCGGTCGCAGCGAAAATGGGCATGGCCGCCATGCTCGCCGCCGCTGGCCAGCGCAAAACGCCAGACACGGCGCTCATCCGCATGCTTGACCGCGAGGCCGGCTTCGACCAGCCAGTCGAGCACCCGGTAGAGGGTGACGCGATCGAGGCTGGCAGCACCAAGCGACACTTCGATTTC
>JAUPVD010000499.1 GCA_030917225.1 Pseudomonadota bacterium | reverse complement strand
TTTCCAACTGGTGATAAAAACCGAAAAGCCTTGGTCGGTCAGGTGCTTGACCATGCTTTTCTGTGCCGTCAGGTCCAGGATGTAGTACTTGTTGATCCACGGCGTGACGATGACGATGGGCATGGCCTGCACCTTCTCCGTCGTCGGCGCGTAGTGGATGACTTCCAGCAGGCGGTTGCGGAACACCACGTTCCCCGGCGTCGTCGCCAGATCGACACCCACCGTGAAGGCATCCTCCTCAACCATGCGCACGTTCTTCGATTGCGCATCGCGCATCAGGTACTTGAACCCCTGCTTGACACTTTCCCCCTTGGTGTCGACGAACTTGCGCATCGCCACCGGGTTGGACCAGAAGAAATTGGTCGGCGCCATGGCGTTGAGCCACTTGCGGAACCAGAAGGCGGCACGACGCCGCTCCTTGTCGGAAAGCCCCGGTGTCTCGAAGCACATGTCTTCGAAGCGGTGCGTGAAGGCCAGGTAGGTTTCCTTGATGATGTCCCAGCTCGCCGAGTCCTTCCACACCGGGTCGGCAAAACGCGTGTCATCCTCGTGCGGGGTCACCACGTCTTCGCTCGGAAAACCCATCGCCCGGCGCATCACATGCGTCTGCAGCGCCAGGATATCGCCGGACAGCGCCGTCATCGCCCGTGTCAACTCCTGCGGATGCGTCATCCAGGCCGCCTGGGCATTCATGATCGAGGTCATCACGCCGAACGGGTCGATCTGCTTTTCAACCGCGCTCGTCAGATTTTCCAGCGGACTCGCGTCCGAGAGATCGAGGCCGCGATGACCGCGTGCCGACGAAAAACCATTACCCATGACAACTCCCCATAAACACCACGCCTCTTTTTATCATAGGAGCAATTCCTCCCGGTAGGCAGGAACTTCTACGTTTTTCCAGCCAAGCTGCTCCCGAATCGCCGCAGCAAAGGTTTCCGCCGCCAAAGACTCTCCATGCACGACACGGGTATGCGCCGGCGGCCGGCGGAAATGTCGCAACCAGCCCAGTAGCGCCGACTGGTCGGCATGCGCCGACAAGCCGCCAATGGTGTGCACATCCGCCCGAACCACCACCTGCTGACCGAATATGCGCACGCTCCTGGCCCCATCGACCAACCGCCGGCCAAGCGTCCCGGCCGCCTGAAAACCGGTGATCAGCACAGCACACTCCGGACGCGGCAGATTGTTCTGCAGGTGGTACTTGATCCGCCCCGCCTCGCACATGCCGCTGGCGGAAATGATCACTGCCCCCTGCCGGATGTCATTCAGTGCCATCGACTCCTGCACGTCGGTGATAAAGCGTACATCGAGCTTGTGCGGGTTCTGCCGCTGCCACTCGATCAGCGCCTGCGTTTCGGCATCGAGCAGGGATTCATGGTGCAGCGTGATCTGGGTTGCCGCATTCGCCATCGGCGAATCGACGTAGAGCCGCATCGGTGCCAGCCGCCCGGAACGGACCAGGGCCACCAGCATGTAGATCAATTCCTGTGTGCGGCCCACGGCAAAGGCCGGGATGATGATGTTGCCGTGACGCTCGCCCAGCGTGCGCTGAAAGGCTGCCAGCAGTTCGCGCTCGGTATCTTCCAGCGAACGGTGCAGGCGGTTGCCGTAGGTCGACTCGACCACCAGCACATCGGCCTCGCTGATCGGCGTCGGGTCGTTCATCACCGGCCGGCCTGGCTGGCCCAGGTCGCCGGAAAAAACGATCTTCTGCCCGCCCGTTTTGATCTCGATGATTGCCGATCCGAGGATGTGGCCGGCATCGTGAAAGCAGACCTCGGCGTCGGGATGCGGCGAAAAAGTCTCACCATATTCGGCAGGACGCAGATGCTTGAGCGCCGTCATCGCCTGCGTCACCGTGTAGAGCGGCTGCGGCACACCGCGCATCGAAACATTGCGGCGGTGGCGGTGGCGCAACTGCCACTCGGCTTCCTTCTCCTGGATATGCGCGCTGTCGAGCAGCATGACCTTGAGCAGATCGATGGTGGCCGCCGTGGTATAGATCGGCCCCTTGTAGCCGAGCATGATCAGCCGCGGCAACAGGCCGGAATGGTCGATATGGGCATGCGTCAACAGCACGAAATCCAGATCGCGGACATCGAAGGGGAGCGCTCGCAGGTTCTTCTGCGCCGCATCGCTGCCGCCCTGGAACATGCCGCAGTCGACAAGAAAACGCATCCCGCCGCTACTGACGAGGTAGCAGGAACCGGTGACTTCACCGGCGGCACCGAAGAACTGGATGTTCGTCATGTCCTGATTGTCACACCGGGCGCCCGCAGCTGTTTGATTTCTGTCAAATCCGGGCTACGATGCTCCGCCTATAGTGAATTTATGCAGTTGTGGATTCAGTAACCAGCATCAGGGGAGAACAAACGATGTTCAAGCATATTCTGGTACCGACAGACGGCTCCGAGCTTTCCCAGGAAACGGCTCGCCGCGCCATCTCCTTCGCCAAGGAAGCCGGCGCCCGCATCACCGCCTTCTATGCCAAGCCCGAATACCCGGTGACCTACTACGGAGAAGGGGCGCTGATCGACCCGACCACGCCGGAGAAGTTCGCCGAACTGGCCGAGCAGCAGGCGCAGCAGGTGCTGGGCTTCGTCGAGCAGATGAGCGTGGAAGCGGGTGTGGCCTGCAGCAAGCTGGCACTGACCAGCGACATTCCCTACGAAGCCATCATCGAGGCGGCGGACAAATCCGGCTGCGACCTGATCTTCATGGCATCGCACGGACGTCGGGGCTTCAGCGGCCTGCTCCTGGGCAGCGAAACCAACAAGGTACTGACCCACTCGAAGATTCCGGTTCTCGTTTACCGCTGAACCGCCCGCTGAATGGGATCGATGCGCGCCAGCATCCTGCCGCTGGCGCCATCGCAGACCAGCAGCGCCTCAAGACGGGCAATCAGGTAGCGCTTCTTCAGCGTGAAATCCACCGGCCGGGAATAGATCGCCTTCCAGAAGGTCGTGCTTTCCGCCACGGCCGGTTCCACCAGCGTTGCAAGCGCCAGCAGGCGCAGCGGGCCGCGTTCGGCGCCTGCTGAAAC
>JAUPVD010000498.1 GCA_030917225.1 Pseudomonadota bacterium | reverse complement strand
GCTCCAGTAATCACCAGATATTTGCTATCCGGGGACCATGCGGCGCCGCTTTCCCATAAATCCGATGTAGCGACCTGGTGCAAGCTGCTGCCATCGAGATTCATCACGTGAATCCGGCCATTCCAGAAAAACAACAGCCGACTGCCGTCAGGGCTTGCCTGCATACCGCCCGGCAACGACGGCCCGGAAAACTGCCGGATGCGCCTGATCTGATTGAACCCGCGATCGAACAGCGTCAGCCAGCCATTGGCGTCGGCTGCCACCATGCGGCCATCTGGCAGCCAGCCGAACGAACCATTGAAGCCGGCGGCGGTGAAATCGAACAGCAGATTGCCATTGCTGTCTTCCACGATGATGTGTGCTTTGCCCCATTCATAACGGAACAGGCCGGTGGCGATGTATTCGCCGTCGGGCGATAGTTTGATTGCCATGCCAGAAAGCGAGCCAGGGCTGCCCGGATAGGTCCCAAGTGTTTGACCGGTGGTGGTATCCACCGCCAAGTAACGATGCACCGCCTCGTTGTCACGGCTGCCGGTGGTCAGTTGTTCGGCCACCAGAGCAGCCTTGCCGTCAGCAGAAATGGAAAAACTGTAGCGGTTGGTATCTTCCCGCAGGTATGGCCGCGGCTTGCCGCTGGCGAGATCGAATGCGACGTAATCACCCGCGTATTCGTAAAACAGCGTGCCGGAGAATACGCTGTTGACGCCGTTATTCTGCGTCGCGGCTCCTGCAGTGGGTAGATTACCAGCCGTGGAGTTTGTGGGACCCCGGCCTGCCGG
This sequence comes from Pseudomonadota bacterium, assembly GCA_030917225.1. Classification (GTDB taxonomy): domain Bacteria; phylum Pseudomonadota; class Gammaproteobacteria; order Burkholderiales; family Rhodocyclaceae; genus Proximibacter. Next base: position 3,884 of record JAUPVD010000498.1, on the reverse strand, counting down.
CTGGCCGCTGCCTCCACCGCCGCAGGCAGTCGAAATATGCGCTGCAGCCAATGCCACGATTAGTAATTTTGCTGGTTTCAATATTGCCATTGCATTATTGTAAGCGGGTGGTCAACACACCTTGCCCCACTGGTGCATTGATGGCACAGGATCGCGTTTAAGGCTGTGTGGGCTGCCAGCGGTGCGGCAACAACTCTTCGATCTGGCTGTGCTTGTGCGTAGGCAGGCGAGCCAGCACATCTTTGAGGTAAGCATACGGATCATGCCCATTGAGCTTGGCGCTCTGAATCAAACTCATCACCGCCGCTGCACGCTGGCCCGCACGCAAGGAGCCAGCGAACAACCAGTTGTTACGATCATGAGAAGATTCACATGAGAGAAATAATGCGAACTGCAGTCTTATGCGAACTCGCCAGCTCTCACCTCGCGAACAACGAGGCGTATCAAGACTTGCGTCGTCGCGAGCGAAGTCTGGACTTCACATAAAAGTTGGTATCTCCTGCGGTGGCAACCCCACTTCAGGAGATATTCATGGATGCCTTCGAGTCTTTTCATCCGGTGCCGGCGGCGTGGCTTCGCGACAGCGATCTCGCACCGTTCATACCTGCCTACGTCCGTCGTCTGGTCGACCGACACTACGCGGCCAATACAGTGCGCATGTACGTGTACAGCGTGGCGCACTTCGCGCACTGGGCGCGCGGCCATCGGGTTGACCTGCATCACCTTGGTGATGAGGTTGTCCGGCGTTTCATTGACGAACATCTGCCGCATTGCACCTGCGCTTCACCAGTGCAGCGCTGCCGCCATCAGGTTCGAGCCGCACTACGCCAGTTGCTAGTCACGCTGGTCGATGCCGGTGAACTGATCAGCAGTGATCAGCCCAATGCGATCGAGGACCAACTCCAACGCTTCGACAGCCATATGGTGCACGCAAGAGGCTTGGCCGAGAACACACGGATTCGACGGCTGGGCGTCGTTCGAGCGCTACTGCGATTTCGCGCGACCGATGATCCCGACGTGATGGCGACACCGTCCGCCGATGAACTGCGGCGATTCATCACGCAGGAACTCTCGCGCATCAGTCCCGCCAGCGCAAGCTCGCTTGCCGGTGCACTGCGCAGCTACCTGCGCTTTCTGACGCTCGACGGGGTTGGCGTGGAACACCTGCTGCCGGTGATCGCGTCGCCGGCACATTGGAGGCTGGCACCGTTACCGCAAACCTTGTCACCGAGCGAGGTCGCGCGACTTCTGGACGCGTTTCCACCAGAGCTGCCTTCGCACTTGCGCGGCCACGCCATAGTGCGCTGCTTGGTCGATCTTGGCCTGCGTGAGCGCGAAGTTGTCAACATGGAACTCGACGATATCGACTGGGAGGCTGGCACGCTTCGCATCCGCAAAGGCAAGTCGCTGCGCGTGGATGTGCTGCCTCTGCCGCAGACCACCGGGAGCGCCATTGCCGCGTACCTGCAATCGGAGCGGCCGACCACGGTCAATCGGCACGTCTTCGTTCGTCACGTAGCGCCGGTCGACGAGCCGATCCGACCGGACGTTGTGCGTAATACCGTGCGGCTGGCATATCGGCGCTGCGGATTACCGTACACGCGTGTTCACATCTTGCGCCATACGCTGGCGAGCCGGTTGTTGGAGACCGGCGGCACGCTCAAGGAGGTGGCCGACATGTTGCGTCATCGTGATCTGGATACTTCCATGATCTACGCCAAGGTCGACATTGGACGGCTGGCCGCCGTGGCGATGCCCTGGCCAGGGAGCGTGGCATGAACCGCGCCGCCACGATGCAAGCCGCCGTGCAGCGCTATCTGGACGAACGCCGCCGGCTGGGCTTCGCAATGAAGAGCCCGGGCACCGAGCTGATGCGCTTCGCCCGATTCGCCGACGCCAGAGACCATCAAGGGCCGCTGACGCTCGATCTGCAACTGGATTGGGCGCGCGAGCATGTCGCACGAACGAGCACCGTCACGGCAGCGCGCAGGCTGGAGGTCGTGCGACCGTTCGCGACCTATTACCGCCAATTCGAGCCCTCCACTGAGGTGCCGCCGCCATTCATCTTGGGCCGCGGCCATCGACGACTGGCCCCCCATATCTACACAGACCAGGAAATTGGCGATTTGCTGGCCCTGTCTGAGCGCATGACGCCACCAGGCGGGTTGCGTCCCTTGACCTATAAGACACTGTTCGGACTCATCGCCGCGACTGGACTCAGAATCTCCGAAGCGTTGAATCTGCAGGTCAAGGATATCGACTTGCCGATGGCGACGCTCACCGTGCGCCAGACGAAGTTCAACAAGTCGCGCTGCTTGGCCCTGCACACCAGCGTTGTGCAGGCCTTGTCCGACTACCTCCGTGCACGGCAACGGTTCATCGGCTGCGCGGGCGACACGCCCGTATTTGCCTCGTTGTCGGGCCGCGCGCTGTCGTTGCGCGGGGTCCACAACGTGTTCGCCGGGCTGCGAGATCAACTGGGCTGGCGTGCTCGGGGCGAGCATGCCCTCCCGCGCATACATGATCTGAGGCACACGATGGCAGTCCGGCGCGTCCAACTCTGGAACGAAGGTGGCACGTCGATCGAACACGCGATGTTCTGGCTGTGTACCTACCTGGGCCACGCCAATATCTCCGATACCTATTGGTACCTCACAGGCACGCCGGAGTTGATGGAGTCGGTGGGCGCGCGGTTCGAGCGCTTCGTGCGGCAAGGAGTGGGCCATGAGTAAGCCGATCTCACCCAGCTTTGCATCCCTGGTGCAGGAGTTCTTCACAGACTACATGACACGCCAGCGCTCACTCAGCCCGCAAACTGTCGCCTCCTACCGTGACAGTTTCTTGCTGCTCCTGCGCTTTGCCGAAAAGACCTTGGGCAAGCCAGCCACTGCTTTTGAGTTGTCAGACCTCCAGCCGAAGTTCATCGCAAGCTTCCTCGACCACCTGGAGCGCGAACGGGGAAACTCACCGCGCAGCCGCAACATCCGCTTGGCGGCGCTGCGTTCGTTCCTGAAGTTTGCCGCCCGTCGCGACCTCGCCAGCCTGAGCGTCATCGAGCAGGCGCTGGCGGTGCCGATGAAGCGTTTCGAGCGCAAGATGGTGGGCTTCCTGACGCGCGAGCAGATGCTGGCTGTGATCGACGTTCCAACCACGACCTGGCTGGGTCAACGCGATCACTTGCTGCTGATGCTGATGTTCAACACCGGCGCAAGGGTGTCGGAGATCATCGGCGTGCGGGTGGCCGACGTGGTCCTCGGCACGACCTCGTGCGTCCGATTGCATGGCAAGGGCCGCAAGCAGCGCTCGCTGCCGCTGTGGAAGGAAGCCGCTCGGGAGATACGTGATTGGTTGAGCCTGAACCCGCAACTGGAAGCAGGCTCGGCGTTGCTGCCGCGGCGTGACGGCAGACCGATGACGAGGGCCAATGTCACGCAACGGCTTAAGCTTGCCGTCGCGGCGGCCACGGCTTGCCAACCTGAACTGGGCAAGCTGTCGGTATCGCCTCACATGGTTCGCCACTCGACCGCAATGGGCTTGCTGCAGGCGGGTACAAATGCCACCGACATCGCCTTGTGGCTTGGGCATGAGAGTCCATCAACCACTCACATGTACGTCGAGGCCGACCTCGCGATGAAGGAGCGAACACTTGCTCGGCTGAAGCCCCCTGAAGTCAGGGCAACTCGCTACCGCCCGCCCAAGGGGTTGATGCAGTTCCTGCAGTCACTGTGATCATGCGAAGTAGCAGAGATGCGGTCGGGGCTTCTACCGAGGAAGGAATCGCCCGACGTCGACGGCGAGTTCGCATAAGACTGCAGTTCGCATTATTTCTCCCGATGGCAATGGGGCGAATCTGATTCTCGATCCAGTTGTTATCGATCGGCAAT
>JAUPVD010000497.1 GCA_030917225.1 Pseudomonadota bacterium | reverse complement strand
AGCAGGGGGTCAGCGTGACGAGCGAAGGGCGCACGCTGGAGGCATTTGTACGCGCGCTGATTGCTTCGGCGATTGCTACCGTCGTTTTTGCCGCCGTGCTCTGGGTGTTGGCCCGCGGCCATCGCTGGACACAGCGGGTGATCGTGCACGCGGCGGCACGAAAGGCAGAGTCCTTGACCGTAGCCGGTGCCGTGTTGCTCGACAAGCAACGTGTGTTCGCCTTGCTTCGCCGGCTGGTGGCGATCGTGCGATGGTTCCTGGCAGCCATCGTTTCGTACGAATGGTTGAGTTTCATCTTGTCGCGCTTCCCCTATACCCGTCCGTGGGGGGAGCAACTCAACGACTACCTGCTGACGACCGTCTTCGGGATCGTCTTCGGAATTGTCGATGCGATCCCGGGGATCGGTGTCGCCATCGCCATTTTCTTCGTGGCACGCTTCGGCATCGGCTTGCTGCACGGATTTTTCGAGCGCGTGGCGTCCGCTGAGAGTCCGACACGCTGGCTTGACGCCGATACCATGCCGACCACGCGGCGGCTGGCCAGCATCGCGGTCTGGCTGTTTGCCATCGCCATGGCTTATCCCTATCTGCCGGGGGCGCAGACCGAGGCGTTCAAGGGGCTCTCGGTACTGATTGGCCTGATGGTATCGCTGGGCGCGTCAAGCATTGTCGGGCAGGGGGCTGCTGGCTTGATCCTGACCTACTCGCGAACGATCAAGGTCGGCGAGTACGTTCGTATTGGCGACCAGGAAGGTACGGTCACTGAAATGGGCATGTTTACGACGCGTATCCGAACCGGCCTGGGCGAAGAGCTCACGCTGCCCAACTCCCTGATCACGGGCTCGGTCACCAAGAACTACTCACGGGTGGTGAAGGGTCGGGGCTACGTTCTCGATACTGTCGTTACCATCGGCTACGACACGCCGTGGCGCCAGGTCGAGGCGATGCTTCTGGAAGCCGCGAAGCGTACCTCGGGCATCCTGCAAACTCCGTCGCCACGGGTATTTCAGACGGCGCTTTCGGACTACTATCCGGAGTACCGGCTAGTCTGCCAGGCGGTCCCCGAGCAACCGCGCCCACGTGCGGAGGTGCTCAGCCTGCTGCACGCGAACATCCAGGATGTGTTCAACGAGCACGGTGTCCAGATCATGTCGCCGCACTACATGGGCGACCCGGGCGAGGCGAAAGTCGTCGCACCCGAGCAGTGGTACCTGTCGCCAGCCAGGAAACCTGAAACCTGAAGTCTCTACTCTGAACGCTGAAGTCAGGTAATGCCGGCGGCCTGCAGGCGGTCAAGCTCATCCTGGCTATAGCCCAGCACGCGCTGAAGAACCTCTGCCGTGTTCTCGCCGAGCAGTGGCGGTGCGCTGCGGTAGCCCACCGGTGTCCGTGAAAGCTTGATCGGGTTGCCGACCAGCGTTGCCTGACCCGCCGTCGGGTGCGGCAGCGTAACCAGCATGTCGCGCGCAGCCAGTTGCGGCTCCGCAAACGCTTCTCCAATGCTGTTGATCGGGCCACAGGGAACGTCTGCGGCTTCCAGCGCTGCCAGCCATTCCTTTTTCCCGCGTTGGCGTGCGCGGTGCTCCAGGCAGTCATCGAGTGCCTGTCGGTTGCCCACCCGGTTGGCATTGGTAGAAAAGCGTTGGTCGCTTGCCAGGTCAGGCAGGTTCATCGCTTCACACAGGCGCCTGAACTGGCCATCGTTGCCGACGGCGACAATGAAATGGCCATCCGCTGCCGGCAGCACCTGATAAGGCGCGATGTTCGGATGGGCATTGCCCATGCGCTTCGGGCTGACCCCGGTGCACAAATAATTGAGCGCGAGGTTGGCGAGGCTGGCGACTTCGGTGTCGAGCAGGGCCAGGTCGATGTGCTGGCCGAGACCGCTGCGTTCACGTTCCAGTAGCGCCGCCTGCACCGCATTGGCGGCGTAGAGACCGGTCAGGATGTCGACCAGTGCCACGCCCACTTTCTGTGGGCCGCCGCCGGGCCGGCCGTCGGTTTCGCCGGTCACGCTCATCAGTCCGCCGATGCCCTGGATGATGAAATCGTAGCCGGGTCGCTCGGCCCACGGGCCGTTCTGGCCGAAGCCGGTGATCGAACAGTAGATCAGGCGCGGGTTCAGTGCTGCCAGTGCAGCGTAGTCGAGACCATATTTTTCGAGTCCGCCGACCTTGTAGTTTTCCAGCAGGACGTCGGACTGCATGGCCAGTTCACGGACGATTTTTTGTCCCTCGGGACGCGACATGTCCAGTGTCACCGATTGTTTGTTGCGGTTGACGGCGCAATAGTAGGCCGCCTCGCCGGTCTCGTTCCCTGCCGCGTCCTTGAGATAGGGCGGCCCCCAGGCGCGGGTTTCGTCACCGCTGCCCGGACGCTCGATCTTGATGACTTCGGCGCCGAGATCGGCCAGCAACTGGCTGCACCAGGGGCCGGCGAGTACGCGAGATAGATCAAGAACCCGAAGGTTGGCAAGCGGTGCGGTGTTGGGCATGTTGGTATCGGAACGCTGAAAATGGAGAAGACCGGTCAGGGCGAATTCTGCCACGAGCCCGTGAAATACTGCGCATTGACGCGCCTCGGCGCGGAGTAGAATAAATGCGGTAAATCTTCGACGCGAACAAAATGAGTAAAAAAATCGGCCGTTTCGATATCTTGCGCGAGTTGGGCAGAGGGGCGCAGAGCGTCGTGTATCTCGCACGGGATCCTCACCTGCAGCGCGAAGTCGCGATCAAGACACTGCATTTCTCGCAACCGGATCCAGTGCAGAACCAGCAGTTGCTCGAAGAGGCGCGAACGGTCAGCCAGATGCGTCATCCGAATATCGTCCCTATTTTTGAAGCAGGCGAAGAGGGCGGCGATCTCTATCTGGTATTCGAGTATGTGCCGGGCAAGAATCTTGGTGAATACCTGCGCGATAGTGGCGCGCTGTCGCCGGTGCGCGCCATTTCGGTGATGCAGCCGGTGCTTGATGCGATTGCGCACGCGCACGCGCTTGGCGTCATCCATCGCGACCTGAAGCCGACCAACATCCTGATCAACGAAGACGGGTTCGCCCGTGTCATGGATTTCGGCATTGCTGCGCGCGTGGAGTCACCCAAGCAGGGAGACACCGAGGCATTTACCGGTACGCCGGCTTACATGGCACCGGAGTACCTTGAGCATCATCGCATCGACGCGCAGACCGACGTCTTTGCTGCGGGGCTTGTCTTCTTCGAACTGTTGACCGGGCAACGTGCCGTTCAGGGCAATGATGTTTTCAACATCCTGCGCCAGATCACCACCGTGGATATCCGCCTGCCGGCCGAGGCTGGTATCGATGAGCGCCTGTCATCGGTTCTCTACAAGGCACTTGAGCGCAACCCCGAGCGGCGCTATGCCTCGATCACCGCCATGCGCGAAGCGCTCGATGATTATCTGGATCCGGAAGAGTCCGCGACTTCGTCCAGCGGTGCACAGGGAACAATCGAATTCCTCTTGCGCCGCATGCGGCACAAAAGCGATTTTCCGGCGCTGTCGGAGTCGGTCGGGGCAATCAACAAGATCACTGCGTCCGACCGGGAGAGCGTTGCCAAGCTTTCCGGGTCGATCCTCAAGGACTTTGCGCTGACCAACAAGATTTTGAAGCTGGTCAATTCCGCCTTCTACCGGCCTGTCGGCGGCGGCAACATCAGCACGGTTTCCCGCGCGGTGATGGTGCTGGGCTTCGACTCGGTGCGCAATATTGCGATTACCGTGCTGCTCTTCGAGCATCTGCAGAACAAGGGCAATGCCAACCAGCTCAAGGACGAGTTCCTGCGTGCCAACCTGGCCGGCATTCTGGCCAAGGACATCGGTTCGAGGACGGCGCAGCGTGATGTCGAGCAGGCTTTCATCTGCTCGATGTTCCACAACCTTGGGCGCATGCTGACGCAGTACTACTTCCCGGAAGAAGGGGAGGATATCCGTACGATGGTCGAGCAGAAGGGCATTACCGAAGATCAGGCATCGCACAAGGTGCTGGGGATTTCCTTCGAGGAAATGGGCATCGGCATCGCGCAGCACTGGGGCTTCCCGCCGCTGATCGTGAATACCATGCGCCGGTTGCCGCCAGGGAGCGTGCGCAAGGCAACGGCACCGGAAGAGAAGCTGCGGGTGCTGTCTGCGTTTTCCAATGAGTTGTGCACCATCATCGCCAATGCCACGCCCGAGCAGCGCCAGAAGGAACTGAAGAAGCTGACGGGTCGTTTTGGCGATAGCGTGGCGCTGAGCGAGCAGGATCTGCACAAGACCATCGAAAAATCCTTCGAGGAAGTGGCGCAGTTTGCCAGCGTCATCCAGCTGAATCTGAAGCAGACGCCCTTCGGTCGGCAGATCCGCTCGTGGGGCGGCAGCAAGGTCCAGCTTGCGTCTGGCGACGATGAGGCTGCGGCAGTGGACGATGCGCCGGATACGCTGGCCAGTGCTGCCCTGGTCGAGACGCCCGTGATGGCGGAGAGCAACGAAGGCAATGCCCGGCCGGAGAATGTCGAGGCCATTCTGACAGCGGGAATCCAGGACATCAGCAACTCGCTGGTCGGGGATTTTGCGCTCAACGACCTGCTGCGCATCATTCTGGAGACGATGTTCCGTGCCAAGGGTTTCCGTCGCGTCATCCTGTGCATCAAGGATGCGCGGGCGAACACGATGCAGGGGCGCTTCGGCTTCGGGCCGGATGCCTCGGAGGTTGCCAAGAAATTCAAGTTTCCGCTGACCTTCACGCCGGACATCTTTCACGCCGCGATGTCGAAGGGCGTCGATATCCTGATCAGCGACATCAATGATCCGAAGATTTCAGCACGTGTACCGGAGTGGTACCGCAAGTCGATCAACGCCGGTACTTTCCTGCTGTTTCCACTGACCATCAAGAACAACCCGGTGGCGATGATCTATGCGGACATGGAGCAGGCCGGCGCCATCGTGATCCCGGAAAGGGAATTGTCGCTTTTCCGTACCCTGCGCAATCAGGCTGTTCTGGCCATCAAGCAGGCCATGTAAAAAAGGCCGGCGCTGATGTTCAGGCCGGCCTCTTTTCTGACGGGATGGATTTCCCTGGCCCGTCGCTTACCAGAGTTTGTACCAGGGTTCGGGCCGGTTCAGGCCGCGGACGTAGTATTCGCTCTTCGGGAAGTTCTGGCGCATGACCCGCTCTGAGTCGTTGCGCAGATCCTGCATGCCGAGCTGGTCGTAGGCCAGAACCATGATGAACAGGGCCTCCTCGATGGCCGGCGCCTCGATGTAGTTCTTCACCGCATATTGCGCGCGGTTGACTGCCGCAAGGTAGGCCCCGCGCTTCATGTAGTAGCGCGCCACATGTACTTCGTGGGCGGCCAGCGCGTTGACCAGGTATTTCATGCGCGCAATGGCGTCCGGGGTGTATTTGCTTTGGGGGAAACGGATGGCCAGTTCCTTGAACGCATCGAAGGATTCCTTGGCCGATTTCGGATCGCGCTCGGTCGGGTCCTGCATCGAAACGCTGCCGAGGATGCCAAGGTCTTCATTGAATCCGACCAGCCCCTTCAGGTAATAGACGTAGTCGACGTTCGGGTGGTTCGGGTGCAGCTTGATGAAGCGGTCGCAGGCTGCCAGTGCCGATGCTGGCTCGTTTGCTTTCCAGTAGGCGTAGGCGATCTCGACCTGGGCCTGCTGGGCATAACGGCCGTAGGGATAGCGCGCTTCGAGTTTCTCGAAGAACTTCACGGCATTGTCGTACTGCCCGTCGTTAAGCGCTTCCTTGGCGGTGGTGTAAAGCTTGTTCGGCGACCAGCCGACCGTTTCGTCTTTGGGTTCGCCGAAAATGCCACAGCCGCCGAGCAAGGTAGCCGTGAGGAGCGCCGCGATAACCGCTAAACTACGCATGATGAACATTCCGCAGAAGAAATCGAAAAAATCCGTACCCTCGGAAAGCGTCGCCGCCGAGGCGTCTGCCACTCCAACCGGGCGCGGCGATGATAGCACGGCACTTGCCCTTACCGCACCCGTCGATTGCGGTGGACTGAGGCTGGATCACGTCCTCGCCGGCCTGTTGCCACAGCACTCGCGCAACCGGTTGCAGGGCTGGATACGCGAGGGCCGGGTCAGGGTCGACGGCAAACCGGTGGCCGAGCCGAAGCACAAGCTCTGGGGCGGCGAAGCCATTTCAGTCGACGAGGCCGTTGACGAACAGCTTGCTGCGGCTTCTCCCGAGGACATACCGCTCAACGTGGTGTTCGAGGATGAAACGCTTCTCGTCATCGACAAACCAGCTGGCCTGGTGGTGCATCCGGCGGCCGGGAACTGGAGTGGAACCCTGCTCAATGCGCTCCTGCATCACGCGCCGCAGCTGAGTTCGATCCCGCGCGCGGGCATCGTGCATCGTCTGGACAAGGACACTTCCGGCCTGCTGGTCGTCGCCAAGACACTGGAAGCGCAGACCGACCTGGTGCGGCAGTTGCAGGCGCGCACCGTCAAGCGCGAATACCAGGCACTGGCGCGTGGCGTTCTGGAGCGCGGCGGTACGGTCGATGCGGCCATCGGACGACACCCGATGCAGCGAACAAAGATGGCGGTGATCATGAATGGCAAGCCGGCACGCACGCATTACCGCATCGTCGAGCGTTTTTCCACCTGCACCCTGATCGAATGCTCGCTGGAAACGGGGCGTACGCACCAGATCCGGGTGCATCTCGACCATATCGGCCACCCGCTGGTCGGCGACCCGGTGTATGGGCGCGCAGCCAACCGGGTGCCGCGTGGTCCGGCTTTCGACCGGCAGTTCCTGCATGCGCGAAAGCTGGGGCTGGTACATCCGGGCAGCGGCAAGTCAATGCTCTGGAAATCGCCGTTGCCGGACGACATGGCCGATCTGCTCGACCAGTTGCGCCTGGATGCAGCGATGGAAGCGGACGCGGCGCTCGGCGATGACGATTTCGACGACGATCACGAGGTAGAACTGATCTACGAATACGGCGATGGCGACGACGACTGAGTCGCCCGAGTTGCTCGACTCTTGCTTCGTTCCCGACTGGCCATTGCCGCGCGGGGTTCGTGCCCTGCAGACGACGCGTTGCGGCGGCGCCAGCCAGGGTCCATGGCTAGGCTTCAATCTTGGCGATCACGTGGGTGACGACGCGGTGCATGTTGCTGCCAACCGCGCGCGCCTCTCGGCAGCATTGCCCGCGGCGCCTCGCTGGCTCAAACAAGTGCACGGCACAACAGTCTGTGATGCCGATATGGCGGGGTGTGCCGTGCCGGAGGCCGATGCAGCCCTTTCCCGGCGCGCTGGCGTGGTGTGTGCCGTGATGACTGCCGATTGTCTGCCGCTACTGGTCTGCGATCGCGCCGGCACCGTGGTGGCCGCTGCCCATGCAGGTTGGCGTGGTTTGCGGGCCGGGGTGATCGAGGCCACCGTTGCCGCCATGCGGGTCGCGCCGACGGACCTGACTGTCTGGCTGGGGCCGGCGATCGGCCCGGCTGCCTTCGAGGTTGGGGGAGAGGTGCGCGAGACGTTCGTTGCCGACGACCCGGCCGCTGCCGAGGCATTTGTTGCAGGGAACGGCGGGCGCTGGCTGGGGAACCTCTACCTGTTGGCGCGTCAGCGCCTGATGGGCATTGGTGTTGCCGATATCCACGGCGGCACCAATTGCACGGTGGCTGACCCGGAACGCTACTTTTCCTACCGCCGTGATGGCATTACCGGGCGAATGGCGTCGCTGATCTGGCTCGATCCTTCAGCCTAATCGCACTTTTCCGCCGGATTTTCAGGTGTTTCGGTGTTTTCACGCGCCCGCTGGCGCGCGCGCCGCATCGGC
>JAUPVD010000496.1 GCA_030917225.1 Pseudomonadota bacterium | reverse complement strand
GTTGTACTCAAGTCGAAATTCCCGTGCCCGGCGGGCCTCAGGGTACCCCCGATGGTAATGCCAAGCTGATTGAATACGTTGGGGGGCGACGCAAAGGCGGCATCCAGCTAAACCAACAAAGCGGAGGTCAGCAATGAAATCGATACTTGCTGGTCTGGTAGCCACACTTTTCCTGTGGGGGTGTGGCATTGAGGAAGCCGTTAGGCGCAATGATGACCGATATGCACGCCCGGGAGCGATGGATTCGCCCCTAACAGGTATCTACAACACCTATCAATTCCACTTGCTGGACAGATATAGCGTTACCCACCAATGGTTAGAGTCGGGTTGTCGATACAGGGGCGTCGAGAGGAAGGAAATAACATCTGGTGCGCGCAGCCGTTTTTTTGTTGGACGGGATATCTACGAAGAAAACGGAAAAACATGGCTTCGCTTTGAAGGTATGACGCCCTTCGATTTCGACCGCTACGTGCGCAGCGTCAAATACACAAGCAAAGAACGGGGCAGAGAAGGTGAAGTCATTGATATTGGCTTCCGCCCGCTGTGCTTTGAGAGTTGGTGGGTAACAAGCCACTTTTTACGGGGCATGCTATACAAACGTGACCTTGCAAGCTGGCGGGCGATACAGACGGAAAAGAACCCCAAGGGGAAATGGTCCGAACGCCGCGTTGGCGGCAATCTGTGGTTGGTGCAGGAAACGGCGGAACAAGACTTCAATCCCCGGCCCTTGAATGGCGTGGGTGGGCCGTTTCAGACCTGGCTGTTGCCCATTGGGGATACCGGCTACACCCTCGGTATGGAAATGGGCGCCAGTCGCGAATCCCTGCAATACCCCGATGCTCACGCTCGCTTCCAGGCCACATTCCGCCACCTGATCGAGTCGGTGAAGATTGAACCCTTGCGCCCCTGATAGCGCCCGACCGCGTTCCCGTTGAGAAGGAGCATGCACCCCGGATCATTGCCGGGTTCATATTGCCTGGAGAAATTATGTTGAAACAGCTTGCCATTGCATTTCTGTCCGTGACCCTGGGAGGCTGTTCTTCCTTCGGCGTGCGCTATGTGCCGCCCGACGCATCACAGGATTCTGCCGAGATTTTTTCCGAGGGCGGTGTTCATATTCTGACGTTCAGCGACGAAGGCTGCTACGTCGGGAGAACGCATATTGAGAAAAGTACAAGGCTGCACGCCGGCAAACCGGTCGTGATGTCGTTCGAGGATAGCCCGGGAAGGGATCGGTATTGTGCCGTGCCCTTTTCGTTTGTTCCAGAGAAGGACGCAAAGTATCAACTGGTAACAGGTATCACACAAAAGGATTTCGGTAACAAAACGATTTTTGGCAACCCGGCGATGACAACAATGTGTGGTGTCGCGGTTGCAAAAATCGGTGATGGCAGTAGCAGTAGTACCGTTCCTCTGACGGGTCTGAAGATGCAGCAGGTTAGGTTCGCTTGTATCAAGGCCAGCCCAAAATAATTGTGGTCTTCTCGGCCCACACCCGCCGCCTCGTCTTCAACCCCCGCCGCAACAGCCCGATAGCCGTACCCGAAAACGCCCGCAGTTGTGGCAAGGGACGGCAGGCTGGGCGGCAGCGGAGACAAGGCAGTGGGCGGCCCGCTGCCTGCGCCAAGCAACTCGACCCCGCCACCACCCAGAAGCGCCTGGGTGACGGCTTCTACGAACAGCGCCTGCTCACCGAACAGATCGCCAGCCTCACCGGCCGCCGCTTCCTGGCCGGCTACGGCCGCATGAGCGGCTCGGTGAGTGCGAGCAGCAGCAAGATCGAGAGCGACTACGCCAGCGTGACCGAGCAATCGGCCATCCGGGCCGGCGACAAGGGTTTTGACGTCGACGTGAAAGGCGATACCGACCTCAAGGGCAGCGCCATCACCAGCACGCAGAAGGCGATTGACGACAAACTCAACCAATTCAAGACCGGCGGCGAACTTACCACGAGCGATATCGAGAACAAGGCCGAGTACAAGGCCAAGTCGGCCAGTGTGAACGTTGGCACCAGCCTCAGCTTCGACGGCGCCCTCAAACCCGGCGGCACCAGCGCCGGCTTCGGCAAGGATGGCGACAAGGCCGAGAGCATGACGCTGGCGGCGATTTCCGACATTGCCGGGAACAAGGGGGCGAGAACCGGCGATGCGGAAACCGGCATTCAGAAAATATTCGATCAGGAGAAGGTGCAGAAGGAGATTGATGCACAGACCAGAATCACGCAGCAGTTCGGACAGTTGGCGCCTGAGGCATGGGGGAAGCACGCCAACACGAAATTCGCCGATGCCCTCAAAACCGGCGACGAAGAAGGCATGCGCTGCTGGGGGCCGGACGGTGCCTGCCGCGCTGGCGGCCATGCGGTGCTCGGTGGGCTTGCCGGCGGTGTCGGTGGCGCAGTTGGCGCCGGACTCTCCAGCGTGGCCGCACCGCATGTACAAGCCTACCTGGTCGATCAGGGATTGCCGCCGGCAGCAGCCAGCGCTGTCACCCAGCTTGCCGCCATCGGGGCAGGATCGGCGGTGGGCGGTACGGCGGGCGCGACTGGAGCGTTCAATGAAGCAAGCAACAATGCGTTGATACTCGCTGTTCCGCTTGCGGCGGAAATCATGGCTGGTGGTGCAGTCGCCATCCGTGCGTGTGTAATGTCTCCGGCCTGTCAGAAGGCCGTGATGCTGGCCGGCGTGGCAACGCTGGACAAGATGGTCTCGATGCTGCCGAAGGAAGAGCAGTCGCTGGTGCCCGGCTATGGCGCAGGCACTCAGCCACCGCAAACCGGACCGCTGGTAACGCCGATGCCCGACCCGAAGAAGATGCAGGAACTCTATGGCACGCCGCCACTGCAGAACCCGGAACAGCTAAGATCGTGGCTGGCGAGTGCGCTGGAGGGGTATCCGGCGGATGAGGCGGAGAAGTGGGCGCGTGATCTGATTCGCACGTTCCCGGCGGCCGAACAGCAACGTTACAGCGATCTGATCATCCAGCAGGTGCACCACATCTGCACGGACAAGAACTGCGTTTCGCCGAATTCGGGCGGGCCGTGGACACCGGAATTCAGGAAGATGTTCGATAAGGCCGGCCTCTCCATGCAGGACGAGCTGAACAAGGTATGGGTGGCCGGGCATCAGGGGCCGCATCCGGCGGAATACCATCGGGAGGTGTTCCGGCGTTTGAATCTTGCCACCAGAGGACAAACGGGTGACGCTTATTCCCAAGCACTCAAGGATG
>JAUPVD010000495.1 GCA_030917225.1 Pseudomonadota bacterium | reverse complement strand
GCAGCTCGGCCGTCTTCCGCTGGAACGAGAAGGACGGCACGCGCGAAGCCGCACTGCGCGAATGGGTCAAGCAGGGTGGCCCGAACCTCGAACCGCTGCTCACCGGCTGCGCCTACCAGCCGTTGCTGGCCGATTCCTACCACGCTGCCTGTCGTGAAGGCGACCGCGCCTCCCGCCCCTATTCGCTGCGCGCCTCAGTGGCCTTCCTGCAGACCACGCTCGGTGTTTCCGCAGACAAGCTACGCGCGGTCATCGGCCCCTTCCACGAGCGCCGCCTGGAAGAGTTCCGCATCGGCTTCGGCCCGCGCGACCAGGACCTCACCTACCACGACGTCGTCTGGCCGCTGCTCGGTAACGAGGATGAAAACACCGATGCCGTCGGCGAGATCGAAACCGTGCTGCGCGACTGCGGCATGAAGGACATTGTCTTTCTCGACCACCCCTTCCCTTACGAGTTCTGCGACGACTGCGGCATGCCGATGTATCCGAACAAGGAAGGCGAAGTCGCCCACCCGGAACTGCCGGAGCAGATCAGCGAAGGTCCGCAGACGCTGCACTGAAGCGGGCAGTGGCCACGGCCGATGAGCGAAGATCAACGCACCGATGACTAACAGCGAACTCCTGAGTCGCAGCCTAGCCGCCGTCTGGCATCCGTGCACCCAGATGAAGCACCATCAGGACGGCGATTTGCCGCTGGTGCCGGTGGTGCGCGGCGAAGGTCTCTGGCTGCATGACGCCGACGGCAAGCGCTACCTCGACGGCATCAGTTCCTGGTGGGTCAATCTCTTCGGCCACAGCAACCCGCGCATCAACGCCGCCATCACCGACCAGCTTGGCAAGCTCGAACATGTGATGCTCGCCGGCTTCACGCACGAACCGGTGGTGCAGCTTTCGGAGCGCCTCTCGGCGCTCACCGGCAATGCACTCGGCCACTGCTTCTACGCCTCCGACGGTGCCTCGGCGACCGAAATTGCGCTGAAGATGTCCTTCCATTTCTGGCGCAACCACGGCCATTCGGCAAAGACCGAATTCGTCGCGCTGGCCGGCGGCTACCATGGCGAAACCGTCGGCGCACT
Source organism: Pseudomonadota bacterium (assembly GCA_030917225.1). Taxonomy (GTDB): domain Bacteria; phylum Pseudomonadota; class Gammaproteobacteria; order Burkholderiales; family Rhodocyclaceae; genus Proximibacter. Next base: position 2,168 of record JAUPVD010000495.1, on the reverse strand, counting down.
GGCCGTGACCGATGTCGCCATCTTCCGCGATGCCTATGCGCCGCTGGTGCGTGGCGCGCATGTCGTGCCATCGCCCGATGCTCGGCAGGCCGTCGACGGAGAAAGCGCCGCCGATGTCGCGCGCAGGGCCGCAGGCGCACTCGCAACTTTCCTCGAAGCAAACGGCCCGCGCATCGCCGCGCTGATCGTCGAGCCACTGGTACAGGGTGCTGCCGGCATGGCCATGCACGACCCGGAATACCTGCGGCTGGCGCGCGCGCTGTGCGACCGCCACGAGGTGCACCTGATTTGCGACGAGATCGCCGTCGGTTGCGGCCGCACCGGTACTTTTTTTGCGCATGAGCAAGCCGGCATCAAGCCCGATTTTCTCTGCCTGTCGAAAGGCATCTCCGGCGGCTACCTGCCGCTTTCCGTGGTGCTGACCACCGACAAGGTCTACGCCGCCTTCTACGACGATGCGGCGACGCGCGGCTTCCTGCATTCGCATTCCTACACCGGCAACGCGCTGGCCTGCCGTGCGGCGCTGGCGACGCTGGACATCTTCGCGAGCGATGACGTCCTGCACGCCAACAAGGCGCGCGGCGACCTGCTCGAATCGCTGCTGCGACCCCTTGCCGACCACCCACAGGTACGCCATTTCCGCCGTCGCGGCATGATCCTGGCGTTCGACGTCGATGCCGACCCGGGTTTCGGTCGCCGCTTCTACCGCGAGGCGCTGGCCCGCGAGCTGCTGCTGCGACCGATGGGCAACACCGTCTATTTCATGCCGCCCTACATCCTCGGCGAAGACGACACGACCTTCCTCGCCCGCAACGCAGCCGCAGCGCTGGAAGCGGCGCTGAAATGATCCGGGACGAACTTCAGGGCGCACTGGATTCGCTCACCGCCGAAGGCCTGAAGCGCCGTCGCCGGACGCTCGACTCGGCCTGCGGGCCAGTATGCACGGTCGATGGCCGCGAGCTCATCAGCTTCTGCAGCAACGACTACCTCGGTCTGGCCAACGACCCGCGCCTGATCTCCACCGCGCAGGCGGCGGCCACGCAGTGGGGGGTCGGCAGCGGCGCCTCGCATCTGGTTTCCGGCCACCTGCGTCCGCACGAGATGCTGGAGGCCGCGATTGCCGAATTTGTCGGCTTTCCACGCGCGCTCTCCTTTTCCACCGGCTACATGGCCAACCTGGCTATCGTGCCCTCGCTCGTCGCGCGCGGCGATGCGGTCTTCGCGGACAAGCTCAACCACGCCTCGCTGATCGACGCCGTGCAGCTGACGCGCGCCGACAGCCACCGCTACGCACATGGCGATGTCGCCGCGCTGTCGGCCATGCTTGCCGCCAGCAACGCCAAGCGCAAGCTGATCCTGACCGACGCCGTATTCAGCATGGATGGCGACATCGCGCCGCTGCCCGAGCTGCTTGAACTCGCCGAACGCCACGATGCCTGGCTGGTCATCGACGATGCCCACGGCTTTGGCGTACTCGGTGAGCACGGGCGTGGCAGCCTCTCGCATTTCGGCCTGCCGGCCAGCCCGCGTATCGTGCTGATGGGCACGCTCGGCAAGGCCGCCGGCGTTGCCGGTGCCTTCGTCGCTGCCGACGCGCTGGTCATCGAATGGCTGCTGCAGCGCGCCCGCGCCTACATCTTCACCACCGCCGCCAGCCCGATCATGGCGGCAACGCTGCTTGAAGCCATCAAGCTCATCGCCGCGGCCGACGAAGGCCGCACCAACCTGACACAGCGCATCCACCAACTGCGCGCCGGCCTCGCCGATACCCGTTGGCGCCTGCTGCATTCGGATACCGCCATCCAGCCGATCATCGTCGGCGACAACGCTGAGGCCGTACGCGTCGCCGAGGCGCTTCTCGAACGCGGCCTGTGGGTCCCGGCGATCCGCCCGCCGACGGTGCCGAAGGGCACGGCACGGCTGCGTGTTTCGCTCTCGGCGGCACACACCGAAACTCATGTCGCTGCACTGGTCGACGCGTTGAAGTTATTGGCATGAGCTTACGCATCGTCAGTACTGGCAGCGGGCCGGATGTCGCCCTGCTGCACGGTTGGGGCCTCGGCGCAGGAGTCTGGGAAGCTACGACTGCGAGACTGTCGGCCAGCTGCCGCGTCCATACCATCAGCCTCGCCGGATACGATGGCCAGCCAGCCGACGATCTCGATTTT
>JAUPVD010000494.1 GCA_030917225.1 Pseudomonadota bacterium | reverse complement strand
CCTCGACCCGGCCTGGCACGAGCAGCTTGAGCGCCAGGTTGGCTGGCGAAGCGCCGTAGATATCGGACATCACCAGCACACCCTTGCCCCCGTCCACTTCGTTAAGCAGCAGTTTGGCCAGCGGCAGGATATCAAGCGGGTCGTCCTGCGCAGCGACACCCAGTTGGGCGATCAGCGGCGGGCGCTTGTTAAGCACGTGGCAGACGTTCTGGATCAACGCCTCGCCGAAGGTGCCATGAGTGATAAGGAGTATTCCGATCATGACCGCATTCTAATCGACGATTTCAGGCGCAGGCACACCCGGCTCAAACTTGAGGCGGCCAGCCAAGCTGCGGGTGGCCTGCAAACGACCGTCGGCATCGACGCGCAACACGTCGCCAACCGCCATCTGCCTCGCCAGCCTGGGCCAGCCTTCGTAGCCGGCAATGAACAGCGGCTTCGAGGCGGCGTCCGACAACATCCCGGCCTGTGGGCGCGGGCTGACCAGCACGGTCAGCGACCGGGTATGCGCGACCGGCATCGCATTGCGCGGGTCGAGCAGGTGGCAGTAGCGCTTGCCATCCAGCTCAAAGTAACGCTGGTAGTCGCCTGAAGTACCGATGGCTTCACCATCATGCAGCTGCAACGTAGCCAGCGCTCCCGGTTGGCGCGGATGCTGGATGCCGACGCGCCAGGGCTCGCCATGCTTGTTGCCCAAGGCCATAACATTGCCGCCAATGTTGATCAGCGCGTTCTGAATGCCTTGTGCACGCAGCAGGGCCGCCGCCCGGTCAAGTGCCACACCCTTGAGGTAGCCGCCGAAATCGACCGCTACCTGCCGGTTGCGACTGCTTGCCTGCGCACCATCAAGACGAAGCTGGGCGATGGACGGCGCAGACTTCTGCCATTCGGCGAGGGCCGCCGGTTCGGGCAGAACCGGGCGAAACTCCTCTGACTGAAAACCCCAGAGCTGGATCAGCCTGCCGATGCCGGGGTCGAACAGATACTCACCGGCTGCGGCAACACGTTGCGCATCGGCGATGAACCCGGCCATCTCCGTCGACACCGTGTGCGTCCTGCCGGCGGCGACCGCCTCGTTCAGCGCAGTCAGCTCGGACGGCTGCCAGGCATGGTAAGTACGATGCAGGCGGTCGAACTCCTGCAGCACCGCACTGGCCGCGGCTTTCGCCCGCACGGCATCGCCGTCGGCAATCAGCACTTCGACCCGGGTACCGAAAACGAAGGATTCCTGAGTGTGCACCGGCAGCTTGCCGCAGGCTGCGAGAAGCCAACATAACGCCAGCCCGCAATAGAAACGCGCATCGTAACTTAGTCTCGTCTTCGAACTCGATTCTGATAGAGTCAACGAAAACCCCCTGTCATTACACATGTTTGAACATTATCTGCTTTTTGCCTACGGCTCCCTGCTCAACCCCAACAGCGCTGCCCGAGCCATTGGCCGTAATATTTCTCTCACCGAATACACCCTGACCGAGGTTGTCGGGTACCGACGCCTCTGGAATTGCGGTGAGGAAGTATTTTCCGACTCACTTCAACGCACAGTGACGGCTGTTTTTCTCAATCTTGCCCCGCATGCAGGCTTCTGCGTCTCAGGCGCCAACCTCAGAGTCACCAAAAGCGAACTCGAACGTCTGGCACTGCGAGAGAAGAACTATTACACCCACGTGCTCGGCATCGACGCTGAAAGCGGCCTCAAGCACGTGACTTTCCTTGCCCGAGCGGAAGCAATCGTGACCCCCGAATCCCCCGATACCTGGCTGCCGAGCGCATATATCGACCTGGTCGCCGACGGTTGCCAATGCTTCGGACGCGAATTTTCGATGAAATTCACGCAGACCACCGATTGCGTCGAGTTTCCACTGCTGTCGGGTGCGTACCGATTTACAGACCCGCAACAAGACGCCCTCGTGTGAAAAAATGAATATTACTGTTATTTCCGGCAACATCCCGGGGGCCATCGCCGATTTGCACAAGGAACAGGAACTTGTCGCCGGAACAGGCTTCCGTCTTGTTTTTGCCCAAGACGCCAAAGCATACGGGCTGAGCAAAAGAGTGCTTGTCGCCCTCCTTGCTCCCGGTTGCTCCGCCGAAGGGATCGTACAAGCAACGAGGCGTCTCAGCACCGCCGGCAGGCTTCGCGTCGCCGACCACCTCATCAATATTCCGACGGTCGCATTTCTGCTCTTGCTTTTCGGCACACTCTCCGCCTTCGGGAATGCCTTCTATGACCTTTCCAAGGATATTCTGACCGCTGAAAGTTCTCTGGGGCTTTCGTTCCCAAGCTGGCCCAGCCAATCCGTCGCGCTTGCACTGCTGTTTCTTGCTCTGCTGTTGCCGCTCGGCATGTTTTCACGTGCAGCGATCAGTGGCGATATCGGTAGCGTGACCAACACTGTGGCAAATTTATTCCGTCGTCTTTTTGTACCACCGACCTCGCGTGACATTATCGCCACACGTATTTTTCGTTTGCTCAGCAAATCCCGCAATGTCCCGTCTGAACTCCGCATCATCTGTGCCTTCTCCGCTTCGCAAGAGGGAAGAAATGATCGGGAAATCATTGATGGTCTGCTGCACGCCGCCGGAAAAGCAGATATTGACGCCCGCTTGTACGTTCCTGAGGCCGAGGCTCAGCATCAGGCGAGCCGCTTGAAGGCTGACCCGCCCAACAGGACAAACCTGAGGGCTGATATCAGACTTTGGCAGGACTGGTCCCTCAGCGAATTACTCTCGCAGGAACAGCAAGTCCTGCTGCAAATCCTCCACCGGATTGCCGTACAGTTCGGAGCCGACGGCAACCTTCGTTTCCTTCACGCCACACCTGGCAACGATACTGATGAAATGCTGTGGGCCATGTCACGAAGCTCCGCCATTGCCATTGGACGACGGCTATTGAAACT
>JAUPVD010000493.1 GCA_030917225.1 Pseudomonadota bacterium | reverse complement strand
GGGTCGATCACGTTGGTGATGTGGGTTTCTTCCTGAATGATCAGCTGCGTGTTGCGGGCAATACGTGCCGAGAATTCGGTTGGCAGGGCAATGGCTTCATCCAGTGCATTGGTATGCAGCGACTGGGTGCCACCGAATACGGCTGCCATTGCTTCGATCGTGGTACGTACGACGTTGTTGTACGGGTCTTGCTCGGTCAGTGACCAGCCTGAAGTCGGCGAGTGGGTGCGCAGCATGAGCGACTTGGCGCTCTTCGGATTGAATTCCGACATGATCCGATGCCAGAGCAGGCGTGCGGCACGCATCTTGGCGATTTCCAGATAGAAATTCATGCCCACGGCCCAGAAGAACGACAGACGGCCGGCGAAGGCGTCAACGTCCAGACCCGAGGCAATACCGGTGCGCACATATTCGCGGCCATCGGCCAGCGTAAAGGCCAGCTCAATCGCCTGGTTCGCACCGGCTTCCTGAATGTGATAACCCGAAATCGAGATCGAGTTGAACTTCGGCATGTGCTGTGCCGTGTAGCCGAAAATGTCGGCGATGATCTTCATCGACGGCTTCGGCGGATAGATGTAGGTATTGCGGACCATGAACTCCTTGAGGATGTCGTTCTGGATGGTCCCCGACAGCTTGTCCTGCGAAACGCCCTGCTCCTCGGCGGCGACGATGTAGCCGGCGAGGATCGGCAGCACGGCGCCGTTCATGGTCATCGAGACTGAAATCTTGTCGAGCGGGATGCTGTCGAACAGGATCTTCATGTCCTCGACCGAGTCGATCGCCACGCCGGCCTTGCCAACGTCGCCGACAACGCGGGCATTGTCCGAGTCGTAGCCACGGTGCGTGGCCAGGTCGAAGGCCACCGAAACGCCCTGACCACCAGCGGCCAGCGCCTTGCGGTAGAAAGCGTTCGAGGCTTCAGCAGTGGAGAAACCGGCGTACTGACGAATGGTCCACGGACGCGCCGCATACATGGTGGCCTGCGGGCCGCGCACGAAGGGCGCAAAACCGGGCAGGGTATCCGTATATTGAAGGCCATCCACATCCTGCCTTGTATACAGCGGCTTGACGACGATGCCTTCCGGCGTGATCCAGTTCAGTGCCTCGACATTACCGCCGGGGGCGGATTTGGCGGCTGCTTTTTGCCAGGCATCAAGACTCTTGGAATCGGGAAAGCCGGCAGCGTTGGAATTGCTCTCGTTGGACATATGAACCTCGCGCTATTCGGGAGTGGCCACGCCACCCCGTTGGGCCGAACATCATTATTGGGCAAATGGTTAATCGAAGGGCCAAGACAACGCCATGCCTACGACATTTTGGCGCTTGACACTCCGTGATTTCCCTCCAATAATACTTTATCCATAATTATGAATGCAAGTTTCCCCTTGCAAGGTATAATCCGCCGATGAGTCCAGCCCGTATTGCCCAGACCGCACTTTATCAGGAAGTCGCCGAGCGACTTCGCCAGCGCATTTTTGCGCATGAATTGCCGCCGGGCACCTGGATCGATGAACAGGCATTGGCCATCGACTACGGCATCAGCCGCACGCCGCTGCGTGAGGCGCTCAAGGTGCTCGCCTCGGAAGGTCTGGTCACGCTGAAGCCCCGCCGAGGCTGCTACGTCACCGAAATCTCGGAGCGCGATCTGGATGAAATCTTCCCGCTGATGGCCATGCTGGAAGGCCGTTGCGCCTTCGAGGCCTCGCAGAAAGCACGCAGTGATGATATTGCACGGCTGGAATCCATCCACGCACTGCTGGAAAAGCACGCCACTGCGGGTAACAAGGAAGGCTTTTTCGAAGCCAACCAGGAATTCCACCGTGCCGTTCAGGAACTCGCCGACAACCGCTGGCTGATGCAGGTGATTCAGGATCTGCGCAAGGTGCTCAAGCTGACCCGTCTGCATTCGCTGTCGCTGGAAGGCCGTCTGCAGCAGTCGCTCGACGAGCACCGGCTGATCATGGCCGGCTTCAAGGCCAAGGATCCGAAGTGTGCAGAGAAGGCGATGCACGACCATCTGGTGTCCGGCCGTGAAGCGCTGGCCAAGATACACGCACGCGAAGTCGCTGCCGAAAACATCAAAGGCAACGCCAAGGCCGCCTAGCACCACATGGCCGGCAGCATTCTTTGCTCCCGTGGCGGCACCGTCGCCACGATCCGGATCACCAATCCCGGCAAGCTCAATGCCGTCGATCTCGGTATGTGGCAGCAACTCCACGCCGCGATGCAGGAACTTTCGGCCGACACCGCCCTGCGTTGCATCGTACTGCGCGGCGACGGTGAAGAAGCGTTTGCCGCCGGCGGCGATCTTGAGGAATTCCTGACCGCCCGCGACACCGTCGACCGTGCCATGCACTACCACGGCTGGGTCGGCAAAGCCTTGCAGGCCATCGGCAACTGTCCGCATCCAACCATTGCGCAGATTCACGGTGCCTGCATCGGCGGCGGACTGGAAATCGCCGGCCAGTGCGATCTGCGTATCGCTGGGGAATCCGCCCGCTTCGGCGCCCCGATCAATCGCATCGGCTTCTCGATGTACCCGGAGGAAATGGCCGGACTGCTGCGCCTCGCCGGCCCTGCGGTCGTTCTCGAAATCCTGCTCGAAGGACGCATCCTCTCGTCAGCAGAGGCGCTGCAGAAAGGCTTGCTGACGCGCGTCGTACCGGACGCGCAGTTGGGCGACGAAGTCGCTGCGGCGGCCCGCCGCATCGGCGACGGCGCGCCGCTGGTCGCGCGCTGGCACAAGCAATGGGCAAAACGCCTGCAGCACGACGTGCCGCTGACCGAAGACGAACTGCGGGCCTCCTTCGCTTTTCTCGACACTGCGGACTACAAGGAAGGTCTCGCCGCCTTCCTCGAAAAACGCAAACCAGTCTTCAGCGGGCGCTAAGCTTCAGACCTGCCCGCCGAAAACGCTCCACAGCATCCTGGCCACCAGCGCCACCAGCAGGCCGGCAAAAATCTTCTTCAATGTCGCCACTGGCAAGCGATGTGCGAGACGCGCGCCCACCGGGGCTACCAGCATGCTCATCACGACCATCGGCGCCAGCGCCGGCAGATAGACGAAACCAAGCGTCATCGACGGCAAGCCCGGATGTCCCCAGCCATTGACCAGGTAGCCAATGCTGCCGGCCAGCGCGATCGGCAAGCCGATCGCTGCCGAGGTGCCAATGGCATTCTGTGCCTTGACGTTGCACCAGGTCATGAACGGTACCGACATCGTGCCGCCACCGATCGCGACCAATGCCGAGATGCCGCCAATCCCCAGGCCGACGGTGGACAGGCCGAGCACACCCGGAAGCTCGCGATGCGGCTTGGGCTTGATGTTGAGCAGCATCTGCACCGCAACGTAGGACATGAAGGCGGCAAAGAACAGCGCCAGCCAGGTCGTCGGTGCCAGAGCGGCAATGAACGTCGCACCGAAAGTGCCAAGCAGAATGCCGGGCGTGATGCCGCGCACCACGGGCCAAAGCACTGCACCATGCGCGTGGTGGGCACGCAGCGAGGAGATCGAGGTAAAGACGATGGCCGCCATCGAGGTACCGAGCGCAAGATGCAGCACTTCGCTCTTCGCGAAGCCCTCGGCGAGAAAGATCGTCGTCAGGATCGGTACCATCACCGCGCCGCCGCCAACACCGAGCAGTCCGGCAAGAAAGCCGGCGAAGGTGCCGAGCAGGAGATAGGCCCACCAGAATTCGGTCACAGCAGTTGCTCCGTAATGAATTTCCACTCCGCATCGCTCACCGACGTAATCGACAGCCGGTTGCCGCGTTGCAGAATCTGCATGCCGGCCAGTGCCGGCTGCATGCGCAGTTCAGTCAGGCCAAGGAGACGCGTCTTCTTTACGAACTTCACATCGACGCACTGCCAGCGCGGATTCTCTTGCGTGGCCTTGGCATCGAAGTAGGGGCTGGCCGGATCGAACTGGGTATCGTCCGGATGAGCGGGCGCACACACAGCACATATCCCGGCGATACCCGGCTCGGCACAACTGGAGTGGTAGAAGAAGGCCAGGTCACCGACCTGCATCCGATCACGCATGAAGTTGCGCGCCTGATAATTGCGCACACCGAACCAGGGCACGGTTTTTTGTGCTGCCAGATCGTCGATCGAAACCTCTTCCGGCTCCGACTTCATCAGCCAGTAGGCCATGCGCGCCCTCAAATGAAAACAGCGCGGAAGAAACTTCCGCGCTGTCGGTACTGCACTTGCTGGGCCCCCGCCTGTGCCGTTAGGCCGGCATCCTGAACCTGGGTTCAGAGTGGCTGCTTTCCTTCCGCATCAGGCACACCCGACGAAGGGCGCGCACAACAGCGGTTTCGATGGTCCGCAACCGATGCCAATTAGCATTGGTTCAAGGAATATATGGCCTTGGCGAACACCGCAGGGGTCACTCGGTGGAGGCTTGCTGCCGCGCTGGAAACCCTGCGCTGGCAATACAACTCAGAACAGCTTTTCCTGTGGTGCAAGCATCACATCCAGCTGCGCCTCCATGTCGGAGATTCTACGCCGGACAGCGCCGAAATCAAGGCCGCCGACAGGCTCGCCGCCCTTGGCCTTGGAGCTCAGGAATTCGTGCGCAATATTGAGTGCCGCCATTACCGCGATACGTTCGGCAATGTTGCTTTTGGTGCGGTCGGAAATGTCGTGCATCTTCTCGTCGACATAGGAAACCGCAGCTTCAAGTGCCTCGCGCTCTTCCGGCGGGCAAGCAATACGGTATTCCTTGCCGAGCAAGGTGATGTCGAGATAGTGAGGGTGGGTCGTTGCGTCAGCCATGCAAAATCGCGCTCCCGATCAGGCCTTGGCTTCGGGAAGCTGCCCGACCAGAGTTTCCAGCCGTTCGCGGGCGTTATCCATGCGTTCGGTCAATTGCCGCTTCTCGGATTCAAGCGCGACAAGACGCAACTGCAACTCGCGATTCTCGTTGCGCAGAGCCCGGCACAAGCCCGCCACTTGGGCGATCTTGCTCTCGAGCGCATTCAGTTCATTGACCATGGCGGCAACTATAGAAGAAAAAATTACGCTAAGTCAAGGATTAAGAATGCTTTTTGAATGTGAAATATGTCACGTTCAGCGCATCAAACCTTTCGTCGAACCCCGGCGCAAGATACAATTCGCCTCCCGCTGCAGGACGTGTTTTGCCGGCAGCGGAATGTGCAAGGTGCCGTTGTGCAGATTTCTCTGCCGCGGTGAAACGGGAAAGCGGTGCGCGTGCAGGCAACTGCCACGCAATTCCGCTGCTGCCCCCGCAACGGTAAGCGAGTGATTCGTACCAACATGCCACTGGGCCAACAAGCCTGGGAAGGCGGTACGCAAAAGCCTCGCGAGCCCGGAGACCGGCCTTCGCACACATAGCGGACGTACCCGCGGGGAAGCGGTTACAGGACGTGGCCGCCGGCCGCCCTGGGCAAATTCCCTTCGTTTCGTCCATACCGAAGACCGCCGACTTGCGGGGACGCTTGTCGGACAAGGGAGATTCACATGCCTGCGCATTTCCATCCGGCCGCACTCGCCGCAGCCCTCGCCACAATCGTTGTACCCCTACCCGCCATTGCTGGCGAACTGCCCCCCGTGGTGGTCACCGCAACGCGGACGCCGACCAGAAGCAATGACCTGCTTTCCGATGTTTCAATCATCGACCGCGAACAACTCGACCGCAGCAGCGCCAACTCCCTGCCGGAGTTTCTCGCTACGCTGCCCGGCATCCAGACCACCAGCAATGGCGGCGTTGGCGCGAGCAGTACGATTTCGCTGCGTGGCACCAATACCAATCAGACGCTGGTCCTCATCGACGGCCAGCGCATGTCTTCGGCGACCACCTGCGCCGCTGCGCTGGAACATCTGCCGCTCGACCAAGTGGAACGCATCGAGGTCCTGCGCGGGCCGGCCAGTTCCCTCTATGGCAGCGACGCGATTGGCGGCGTCATCCAGATTTTCACCCGTCAGGGCGAAGGCGCGCCAAAGCCAGGTTTCAGCCTCGGCGCCGGCACCTACCGCACGCGCCAGGGCACCGTCGCCTACGGAGGACAAAGCGGAGACACCCGCTTCAATCTGCAGGCCGGCTGGCAGGAAAGTGACAGTTTCAGTTCGATCAGGGAAGCCAAGGGGGGACTGTACGACATGTACAACCCGGACGAGGACCGCTATCGCAACGGCAATCTGTCCGCCCGTTTCAGCCACCGGCTCAACGAAGACCTGTCCTTCGGCGGCGAAGCGCTGCATATCGATGCCAAGAAGCGCTTCGACAGCGCCAACTGCGACGATTTCGGGACAGTCTGTACCGCCAATTACGACAACCGTCAGCACCAGCAGCTCTCGACCTACTCAGCCCATCTTGCCTATCGCGTGACTCAGGCGTGGAAAACACAGTTGCGCGTTGGCCAGAGCCAGGACAAGACCCTCAACTGGCGCTACGACCCAACCGCCCTGGCAGCCGTCACGCGGCAGCATTACGACACGACGCAGGACCAGCTGGTATGGCAAAACGATTTCGCGCTGTCGCCCGCAAACAAGCTGATGGCCGCACTCGAATGGCGGCAGGTGCGCGTCAGCTCGACACAAGCCTTCACCTACACCGACCAGAGCACGCGCTCCATGGTGCTGGGCTACCAGGGCAACTTCGGTGCGCACTCGCTGCAAGCCAGCGTACGCAGCGACGACATCCAACGGCTGGGCCGCCACAACAATGGCTCGCTCGCCTACGGCTACCACTTCGACGACGCGTGGACCGCCCGCCTCGGTGTCGGTACGGCCTTTCATGCCCCGACCTTCAACGATCTTTACTGGCCACTCGACATGGTCAACTTCTTCCAGGGCAATCCGGACCTGAAACCCGAGCGCTCACGCAACAAGGAAGCCGGCATCAGCTATCAACACGCCAACACCTCCGCGAGCCTCACCGTCTATCACAACAAGGTCCGGGACCTTCTCGACTACGTCTCCGGCGTCGCCCCCAGCTGGATCGGCACCTACGGCAACCTCAACAGCGCCACCCTCCAGGGGGCCTCCTTCAGCTACGCCCGACGATCCGGCGACTGGGAATACCGCGGCAACCTCGACTGGCTGAGTGCCAAGGATGACGAGACCGGCAATACGCTGCAACGGCGTGCCCGACAGACAGGGACGATCGAACTACGCCGCCAGCTCGGTCAGTTCAACCTGGGCACCCAGCTTCAGGGCGTCAGCAGCCGCTACAACAACCGCGCCAACACGCAGAAGCTGGATGGCTACGGCTTGCTCAACCTCGACGCTAACTATCGCATCGACCGCGACTGGAGCCTGTTTGCCAAACTCAACAACCTGCTCGACAAGGAATACACGCTGGTACGCAGCACGTTGAGCCCGTACAACGACTACGAGACTCCCGGACGCAATCTGTTCGTCGGCGTTCGTTACTCGCCGAAGTAGGGAGCGCACACCATGAACTGCCCTTCCCGCATCAGCACCTCCCTGCTCGCTGTACTGGTCACACTTCCGGCATACCCGGCGACCTCGGCGCATGCCGCCGAGGCGGCACTTGAGCCGATCATCGTCAGCTCCACGCGCAACCCGACGCCGCTGGAGAATGCGCCCGGCCAAGTCGAAGTGGTTACTGCGGCCGACATCGCCAAGCGCAACGTCTATCGCCTCAGCGACACCGTCAACGAACTGCCCGGCGTCTTCATCCAGCCCGGTCGCGGCATCATGCAGCCGTCGCAATCCATGGCGCTGCGCGGCATTCCCGACGAGAAGCGTTCGCTCATTCTCCTTGACGGCATTCCACTCAACGACGGTTACGCCGGCGGCCTCAGTTTCGGCGGCCTGCCTGCCGACAACATCGAGCGCGTCGAAGTGCTCTACGGTCCGATGTCCTCGCTCTATGGCGGCAACGCCATGGGCGGTGTGCTCAGCTTCTCGACACGCATGCCGACCGGACCGGAGTTCCGCCTGCGCACCGGCTTCGGCAACCCCTTCGAGTCCGGCAAAGGCCCGGAGAACGTGCG